>NZ_JBEOOG010000073.1:0-21050 GCF_040308965.1 Pseudoalteromonas sp. MER144-MNA-CIBAN-0113 | reverse complement strand
GGTCATGATGGACTTGAACCATCGACCAATGGATTAAAAGTCCACTGCTCTACCAACTGAGCTAATGACCCGCTCTGTGTGTTTGTTAACACTTTACGTAAATCCGCCGATTAAAGACCAAACTTTATTAACAATAAAGAATGGTGGGTCATGATGGACTTGAACCATCGACCAATGGATTAAAAGTCCACTGCTCTACCAACTGAGCTAATGACCCGCTCTTTTTGTCGCATTTCGAGTGGGGTTACCATTCGTTTGCTGCGGGCGCTTATAATACTTATTTATAAAATGAGTGCAACCGAAATTGTCTCTTTTTTTAAGTTTTTATGTCTAGTTGAGCAAATTTAGACCGCTTATGACAAAAAGCAGTCTAATCAAGCATCAACATTTATTTTGATAAGCGTTCTGAGGCTAATTTAGCAGCAGTTGTACTTGGGTACTGATTGATTAGCTCATTCAGTATTTTTTGCGCTTCAGCCTTTAACCCTTGCTCTTGTAAAAGTGTACCAAGCTTTAACATTGCATCTGGGCGCTTATTTGAATTTGGAAATTCGTTAACAACTACTTTGAAATGCTCGGCTGCTTTTACACCGTCATTTTTAATCGTTAATAATTGCCCAAGCCAATAATGTGCGTTTGAGGTGTACACTGAATTTGGATACGTTGTTAAGAACGCTTGAAATTCTGGAATAGCTTGGTCATAGCGCTTATCTTTCATTATAAGCGCAACAGCACGCTCGTACGCTTCGTTTTCAGATAAATCACTGCTGTAGCTCTGTTCGCTACCTGGTTGCGTGTAGTCTGTTGTAGGCGCTGGAGTAGTCGGTTTAGCATATGCTTGGCTAACACGGTTTTCTATTTCTTGATAAAGCTCGCGCTGGCGCTGCAATACCTTTTCAAGTTTATAGCTTTGCTCTTCGGTAACACCGCGAATTTGACTAACTTCATCTTGCAGTAAGTTAAGCTGTTGCTGTAACTCTACTTGTAAAAAATTACGCTGTTGCATCATACTTTCAAGTGTTGCTAAACGCTTTTCAATGCTTGACTGTGAACTTGCAGCTTCTGAAACAGGAGCGGGAGCAGCCATTAACTGGGTGCTCCCGCTCAATATCATGGCTGCCAAAATAATTTTCGGCTTCATAATATCTCTTATCTTAGTAAACTAGTACCGCACGGCGGTTTTTAGCGAAAGCTGCTTCTGTGCGAGTCTTAACCATTGGCTTTTCTTCGCCGTAGCTAACTACTGACATTTGGCTTGCAGAAACACCTAAGCTTTGTAGGTATTTTTCAACTGCTTGTCCACGGTGCTCACCAAGTGCAATATTGTACTCTGGCGTACCGCGCTCATCTGCGTGGCCTTCAATTAATACTTTAACAGAAGGATTTTTAACTAAAAACTCAGCGTGTGCACGAAGTAAGTCTGCATATTTGCTTTCAACTGTCGCTTTATCAAAGTCAAAGTAGATAATTTGCTCTTGACGAAGCGCTTCGTACTTTTGACGAAGTTGCTCTTCTGCTTGTTGCTCTGGCGTCATTGTGGCAACTTCAACTGTATCAGTTGTTGTTTGCTCAACAGTTGCTTGGTTTGACTGGTTAGCTGCATTTTCGTCGATATCTGAAGATGAGCTACAAGCTGCTAGTGTCATTACTGGCACAGCAATTAGCAGGCCTTTAAGTATTTTGTTAAGTTGCATTGAGTAGATTCCTATTTTGAGTAAACCAGCAATTATTACTGTAAATATGGCGACCAAGCCGGTGCCTTCACTTGTCCATCAAGCACAGGTAAACGTGCTTTAAAACGGCCGTCCATCGATACTAGCGCAAGTACCTGTTTATTATTGTGGAGCGTGCTGTATATAATCATCGAGCCATTCGGCGCTATGCTCGGTGATTCGTCAAGGCGAGTTCGTGTTAAAACTTGAAACGCACCTGTAGCCAACTCTTTCTTAGCAAGATGATACTGTCCGTTAGTACGGTTTACCATCACTAATTCTTTTCCGTCTGGCGAAATAGAACCCGCTAGGTTCATGTCACCGTCAAAGGTTAATCTTTGCGTTCTGCCAGTTTTTAAATTTAACTTATAAATCTGAGCATTACCACCCCTTTCCGACGTAAATACTATATCTTCACCATTTGGGTACCACGAAGGTTCGGTATCTATACTACGATGGCGTGTTAATCGCGTCTCTTTACGTGTTAGTAAGTCTAATAAGTAAACCTCAGTTGCACCAGTTTTATCTTTTGACAGCACTAGCAGTAACTTTTTACCATCTGGCGAGAATTGCGGCGCGCCGTTAATTCCCTGGTAGCTGGTGATCAATTCGCGTTTACCGGTATAAATGTCTTGAATATAAATTTGGCTCTGGCGATTTTCAAAGGTTACATACGCTAACTTAGTACCGTCAGGTGACCAAACCGGTGACATTAATGGCTCTTTTGAACGCAATAATACTTGTTCATTAAAACCATCGTAATCTGCAACGACTAACTGATACGGCTTTTCTTCAGTATCACGTACAATAACATAGGCTATTTTTGTTAAAAACGCGCCTTTTTCGCCAGTTAGCTTTTCATAAATAACATCACTAATGCGGTGCGAGTATCGACGAAATCCAGTTTCACCAATTACGCTTTGACGTGCTTCTAAAATATGGTCTTGGCTTTGAACAAGCTTACCGTTGCTCATCATTTGTGTTTCACCGCCAGTAATTTGGCCGCGAATAACATCAACAAGCTCATAACGTACTAAGTAACGTCCGTTGGTTTGCTGTTCTACTTCACCCACTAAAACCGCTTCAACGCCTTTATTAACCCAAGCGCCGTAATCAATATCGCCGTCTTTATGTGGTTGTTGAGGCATTTGTGAAACGCTAACTGGCTTAAATTTGCCACTGCGCATTAAATCAGCAGCAATAACATCGCTAAGCTGCTCTGGAATAGGGCCAATACCTTGGTATTTAAAAGGCACAATCGCAATCGGTCTTGCACCGTCTATACCTTCAGTAATAACAATTTCAAGTGCCGCGTGTGCAACACCCTGAAACCCTAATATTAAAACTAAACAGGCTATTTTAATTTTGTTAAACATGTCATCCCTTAAAACTCTGGCGCGATGGTTATATTAATATTCTTTAATTGTTCGAATACGTCTTTATCTTTCGATACCGGTAATGTGTCAGCCATGCGAACCGCTCTTAAAGCAGCTTCACACACTAACTTATCACCGCCTAACGACTTAACCTGCGTAACCAAGCCATTAAACCCAAGACGGAGATTAATGCGGCATTGCTGGTTTTTCATTTTTTCATCAATTAATAAGTTTTGCTGAATACGCGCCATAATTAATGCACGGTATTTATCAACTTCACTCACTACTTGCTGTTGACGTATTTTATTGCGTGCAGCCTGCTCTTTGGCAAGTTGCTCTTGCAGTATTTGTTCTTGCAATGCTTGCTGACGTTTACGCTCAGCTTCTTCAGCACGTTTTTTACGCTCTTCTTCCGCTTTTTTAAGCGCGGCTTCTTCGGCTTTGCGTTTGTCGGCAGCCGCTTTAGCAGCATCTTCAGCTTCTTGCTTTTGCTTTTGCGCTTGTTTGGCTTTTGCTCGCTCACGTTGTTCTATTTCGCGGGCTTTTTTAGCTTGAGCTTCGGCTTCGGCTCTTTCTTTCTCTTTAGCTTTGCGCTGCTGCTCTAGCTTTTTAATGCGTCTTGCTTCAGATTCACTTTGCTTACGTGCGTCTGCTGCGCGGCGCTCTAAATCACGAATGCGTTTATCTTCAGCGCGCTTTTTATCTTCTTCTTTTTTGCGTAACTCAGCAATTTTTTGCTCAACCTGCTGTTGATCCACGGTCACAGCAGACACCGCATTTTCTGGCTCAGGAATGGCGGCATTAAGCGTCACTTCCATTACTTTAGGTTTAGGTGGATGAATGTTTGCTGATGCATACAAAAATCCCCCTAATGCTAAATGCAGTATTACTGATTTGATTAACGACGTATTCATATGACTACTTGGTCCCCTCAAAGGATTCGGTCATTAAGCCTACCGATGGTACACCTGCATTCTTCAAAAAATCCATGAGCAGTAACACTTCTTGATACGACACTTTACCTGAGCCTTTAATCATTACTGGGGTATCAGGGTTTTTCATTAGTTGTAGTTTAATTACAGCGGCTACATCTAATGCTTCCATTGGCTCTTCCGGATCAGTACCTATGCTTACATAGTATTTACCTTGCGAATCAATAGAGGCAATAATGGGCGGCGTATCTTTGGTATCAACTAAGTCTGACTCTTCCATTTTTGGTAGGTCTACTTTTACGCCATGGGTTATTAATGGCGCAGTGGCCATAAATATAATAAGCAACACCAACATTACATCAATGTATGGTACTACATTAATTTCTGCGACTGGGCGACGCTTTTTACGCTGGTACATTCGCTTGAGCCTCTATTTGGTTAGCTGCTTGACGGTGTAAAATATTGGCAAATTCTTCCATAAAGTTAATATAATGAGATTCTAATTTTTCAACTTTATTAGCAAATCGGTTATAGGCAATAACGGCAGGAATAGCCGCAAATAAACCCATTGCTGTTGCAATCAAAGCTTCTGCTATACCTGGTGCAACCATTTGTAAGGTTGCTTGTTTTACTTCACCTAAAGCAATAAAGGCATTCATAATACCCCATACTGTACCAAACAAACCTATGTAGGGGCTAATTGACCCAACGGTTGCTAAAAACGATAAGCTTGATTCTAGTTTTTCTATTTCACGAGAAAGCGCAACCCGCATTGAACGGTGCGTGCCTTCCATAACAATGCCTGCACTTTGAAAGGTATTTTTTTTGTGGCGTGCAAACTCTTTAAAACCTGAGGTGAATAACGCTTCAATACCCGTTGATTGACCACCGCGTGATGAAATTTCGTTATATAACTTACTTAAGTCAACACCAGACCAAAAACGTTGCTCAAATTTTTTTGCATTTGCTAAGGCGTCAGAGATGGCTTTTTTACGTTGAAAAATAATAGCCCACGACATAACCGACATAGCAACCAACGCTAGCATTACTAATTGCACAAGCAAACTGGCTTCTAGAATTAGATCTAAAAAATTAAGCCCTGATCCCACGTTAAACTCCTAAATAATTAAAAACATCAAATTGATTTATTTGAGTAAGGTAACTTTGTAACACATTAGCCACCATTAAAGTTCAGCTAGTGTATCTAGTGTATTTCCTGCTGACAACGATATTGCTGTGAATAGCCAACAAATAACGTTAAAAAAAATAGTTTTACTACTTAACTCTTGTTTTACTGTATAAATAAATAACAATAAGGCTATTTATAAGCCTGCTTAATTTCACTAAAGAGTCACAAAAATACGCTGTTTATTCAAAATTAATGCATAAGCACTCATAAACACTACACGCTTACCTTAACGTAATAGTAAAACTAATACCGAACGTTTATATGTTAATATACATAAACAAAGCATTTCATTAACTTATAGAATTAATGGTTAATTAACATGCAACATTAAGTAAAAACAGAAAACCCCTGCTATTAGTTTTTTTAATCTGAAAATATAAATTTTCTAGTTTGAACAAATTCTGCCGCTTCGGTATTATTCTCCCATACCGAGCTAGCGCATTAAATGAAAGCTATTTCATTGAATCCAGTTCTTCGTAATATGATTTATTTCGTATTACTTTTTTACTTCTTGGGGTATGACCTCAATAAGTAAAACGTAGTTCCCTAGATTACTTCCTTAAACTTGTTGTTTGCCCGCATTATTTGCGGGCTTTTTTTTGCCCACAATTTGTAAAATTAGTTACACTCGGCCTCAATACCGTTACTGCAGGCGCACAATAGCCTGATATGTCTTAACGCCCAGTGAATTATTGGCAAAGTAAAATACGTCTAAATTTAACCTTTGCTCATACTAAAAAGCCACTGTCGTTAAAATGACAGTGGCTTTAGAAAGAGTCTAGTTATTCTGGTTATTTAATCTTTTTTAGGTAACAAGCCAAAATGATGGTATGCATTATCAGAAACAATTCGTCCACGTGGCGTGCGCTGAATAAACCCTTGTTGAATTAAAAAGGGTTCAATCACATCTTCTATGGTTTCTTTTTCTTCGCCTATTGCCGCGGCTAAGTTATCAAGGCCTACAGGGCCTCCCATAAACTTTTCGATGATGGCGAGTAAATATTTACGGTCCATGTAATCAAAACCGCTTTTATCAACGTCAATCATGTCGAGGGCTTGTTGAGCTACCTCAGCATTAACCGTACCGTCTGACTTTACTTGGGTGTAATCGCGTACTCGGCGCAATAATCGATTTGCAATACGTGGCGTACCGCGCGAACGTTTGGCTATTTCGGCCGCGCCATCGTCACACATTTCTAAACTAAGATAATGCGCTGAGCGCCCCACAATATGTGATAAGTCCTCCAAAGAGTAAAACTCTAAGCGCTGAACAATACCAAAACGGTCACGCAGTGGAGAAGTTAATGATCCCGCACGGGTAGTTGCACCAATGAGTGTAAATGCGGGTAAATCAAGCTTAATAGAACGCGCTGCAGGGCCTTCACCTATCATAATATCGAGCTGGTAATCTTCCATTGCCGGGTAGAGTATTTCTTCAACCTGCGGGCTCAAACGGTGAATTTCATCAATAAACAGTACATCACCCTCTTCAAGGTTAGTGAGCAATGCGGCTAAATCGCCCGCTTTTTCAAGCACAGGCCCAGACGTGGTTTTAATATTTACGTTTAATTCGTTCGCCACAATATTAGCAAGCGTGGTTTTACCTAAGCCTGGTGGGCCAAATATCAATAAGTGATCCAACGCTTCGCTACGACTGCGCGCAGCTTCAATAAATATTTCCATTTGTTGCTTAACATGCGGCTGACCACGATAGTCGGCCAGTAACTTAGGCCTAATAGCACGGTCTATGGTGTCTTCGTTGGTTTTTTCAGCAGCATCTATTAAGCGATCAGCTTCGATCATAATTTACTCACAGCATTGATTTCAAAGATTCTTTAATTAGAACCTCAGTCGACATATCGGGTTTGCTTACTGATTTTACTGCTTTTTGCGCTTGTGGCAATTTATAACCGAGCGCCACTAACGCCGAAACCGCATCATCGGCCGCATTATTGGCTATAGTTGCATCGCTCGCAGGCTCTATTACGGCGCTATCGCTAAATGGGGTAAATAAGTCATTACCCCAATTTTTTAATCTGTCTTTCATTTCGAGCACTAAGCGCTCTGCGGTCTTTTTGCCCACCCCTGGTAGTTTAACCAAGGCAGTGGCATCTTCATTATTTACACAACTTACAAACTGCTGCGCCGACATGCCCGACAAAATAGCTAAGCCTAGTTTAGGCCCTACTCCATTGGCTTTTAACAGCTCTCTAAATAACGCACGTTCGGTTTTATTATTAAAGCCAAACAATAACTGTGCGTCTTCGCGTACTACAAAATGAGTGTACACAATGGCGTTGTCGCCTACTTTAGGCAAATCGTAAAAACAGGTCATTGGCATTTGTACTTCGTAGCCAACGCCGCTCACTTCTAATAGTATTTCTGGGGGCTGTTTTTCAACTAACACGCCGTTTAAGCGACCTATCATTGTTATTTCCTTAGACGTCCTCTAACGGTTTTGCTTGCGCTACCCGCTAGTTTTATTAAATTTTGTTCAGAGTGGGCATGGCAAATTGCAATTGCAAGCGCATCCGCCGCATCGGCTTGCGGCGTACCTGGCAGTTTAAGTATGTTTTTAACCATATGTTGAACTTGCGATTTATCTGCCCCACCGTTACCCACAACGGCTTGCTTTATTTGCCGTGCTGAGTATTCAAAAACCGGTAAGTCGGCCATAGAGGCACCGACAATCGCAGCACCACGGGCTTGACCTAGCTTTAAAGCAGAATCAGGGTTATGCGCCATAAATACTTTTTCTATAGCAAATGTTTCAGGCGAAAATTGCTCTATAAGTTGCGTAATGCCCTGGTAAATCATTTTAAGTCGGGTGGGAAAGTCATGATCGGCTAATTTAATACAGCCACTGCCTAAGTATGTAAACTTGGCACCTTGATGCGCAACCACACCGTAACCCGTTAAACGCGAGCCCGGATCGATCCCTAAAATTATGGCCAAACAGCACTCTCATTATTGTTATTTATTAATAGTGCTAATAATGCCAGAGCACTGTATAAATTACCAGTACAAAGCAAAAACAAAAATGCCTACTTAAAAAGTAGGCATTTAAACGCTATTTGGCTGGAAAGTTTACGCCAATGCGCGTACTAAGCCTTGGGTATTTTGTTTAAGCGTACGGGCAATCATAAAATAGCCTAACCCTGCTACAAACACGCCGCCAGCAACGGGGCCTATAATCCAAATATTAGGATGCAGCTTACCCGCTAAATCAAACATTTGCTGCTGAACAATCAATAACGCAATATCGCTGAAAAATGCAGCCACCAGTCCGGCTAAACCGCCCAGTAATAAAAACTCATACAAGGTGGCATTTTTGATTAATCGGCTTTTAGCGCCCAAAGTACGCAGTATCACAATTTCTTGCATCCGCTCACCTAAGCTTGCTTGCACCTGCGATATAAGTACCAACGCGCCACACAACACCACAATAGCCAGTACAAAGCCAATAGCTAACGACACTTGCTCAATAGTCGATTGAATTTGTTTAACAAAGTTGTCTACATCAATCGCTGTAATAGTAGGGTATGCTCGCAATAGCTGGCTAAAATCGCGCTTTTGCTCAGGCTCAATACGTACTGATGAAATATAGGTGGCCGGAAAGCTGCTAAGTACATCTGGGCTTAAAATAATAAAAAAGTTAGGCTTGAGGGTGGCCCAATTTACTTTTCGCACACTGGTTATTTTAGCATCAAACGACTGTGCACCAATTAAAAATGTAAGAGTATCGCCTAGTTTAACATCGAGGCGCTGCATCATTGACTCTTCCAGTGAGGCCTCGGCAACGGCGTCATCGCCAAACCACTGACCATCGATAATGTCATTTTGCGAAGGGACCTCGTTAAGCCAAGTTAAGTTAAGCTCGCGGCCAATGCCTGAGCGGGCTTCTTCGTCTTTTTTCTCGTTATCTTGCAATGACACTTCACGCGCAACCGCTTCACCGTTGACGGCATTTACGCGACCACGAATAGTCGGGTAAAACTCCGACACCTGAATGCCTTTTTGTGCTAAGTATTCATTTACCGGATCCAGCTCATTTTGCGTAATATTAACCAAAAAGGCATTAGGTGCATCGCTTGGTAACTGAGACTGCCAATCCGAAATAATGTCGTTTTTTAGCACAATTAAAAACAACAGTAATTTAATCGCTAGCGAAAAACTAATTAGCTGCACCGCATTAACGTTGGCGCGCTTTTGAATAGACGCAATAGCCAACGACCAGCTGTTACCTGGCTTTAAGCCTAGCTTTCGACCCCCGCCAAATATTAATTTAGAAATTAAAAACAACACTAAAATAAGGGCAAGCGTTGAGGCAAATAAAATAAGGGTAATTTTAATATTGTTACTAAATAACCACATTAATAAAAATACCGTTAAGGCGCTAAGCCCTAAATGGATTTTACTTACCGCAAGGCGGTCGCCTAAATTACGGCGAAGCACTCTAAGTGGTGGAATATCAAATAAGTCTAACAATGGCTTAATAGAAAACATAACCGCACAAATAACCCCGGTGCTAATAGCCACTAACCACGGTTTAAACCCTGCCATAGGCAGTTCGGTTCCCATGCTTTTTGCAAGGTAACCAGTTGCAACTTCTTGTAAGCCGTAACCAATAGCAAGGCCAACGACTACCGCCATGGTACACACCATTAATAAGTGCATAAGGTAAATTTTGCGGATCATGTCACGGCTGCCACCTAAGGTTTTCATCATTGCGACTGGGTCATATTGGCGCTCACAATAGCGCTTAGCCGATACTGCAATAGCAACCGCGGCTAATATAATGCCCAGCAAACCTGCTAACAATAAAAAGCTTTCGGCTCTGTTTAAGCTATTTGAAATAGGAGACTGGCGGTCTTTTACACCATACCAGTTTTGGTTTTCTTTGAGTTGCGGTTTTAGCCAATCGTAAAAACTATTGATGTCGTTTTCATCACCTGCATATAACTGGCGGTAAAATACACGACTGCCTGGCTGTATTACTTCGGTTTTTGCCACATCATCTATGTTTATGAGCACCCTACGGCTACTAGAGAACACATTAAATGGCGCATCGGGTTCTTCTACAATCACCTTTTCAACATTAAATAACGCAGCACCAAGCTCAACTTGGTCGCCTACGTTTATGTTTAAGCTATAAAAAACTGACTCACTTAACCATACGTTACCAGGGCTTGGCGCACCGGGTGCAACCTCAGTTTGAGCATTCAAACCCGACTTAACTTTCAATTGGCCTTTAAGCGGATAACTGTTTGATGCAGCCTTTACCGAGCTAAACTGCATTTGATCGTTTGCAAACAGCATAGTGTCAAAGTACACCATTTGTGCAGTTTGTAAGTTTTGTTGTTCTGCTTTGGTTATAAAGGCGGTATCTATGGCGTGATTGCTGGCAAGAACACGATCTGCTGCTATAAATGCACTGCTTTTTTGCGCAATACTTTGTGCAATTCGCTCAGTTACCATAGATAAGGTAAGTACGGTTAATACCGCCAGTGCAATGGCTGCGCTTATTACGGTTAGTTCACCACGGCGAAACTCACGAGAAAATAGTTTAAGCGCTAATTTAGCCCACATTTGCCATTTCCTCTGTTGAATTTTGTACCAGCTCCCCCGCCTCTATTTGAATAATGCGTTCACATTTTTGCGCTAAGGCTTCATCGTGAGTGACTAAAATGAGGGTTGTTCCGTTTTGCTTATTTAAATCAAATAATAACGACTCAATCATATGGCCATTTTTGCTATCTAAGTTAGCTGATGGCTCATCGGCAAACAATATTTTTGGTGAACCAACAAATGCACGGGCAATCGCAACACGTTGTTGCTCACCACCAGATAACTGCGACGGGTAATGATCAACCCGATGGCTTAAGCCTACTTTTTCAAGCAAAGCGAGCGCTTGTTCTTTGGCGTCTTCTTTACCTGCAAGCTCTGCCGGTAGCATCACGTTTTCAAGTGCAGTTAAACTTTGTACCAACATAAAAGACTGAAACACAAAGCCAACTTTTGCAGCTCTGAGTGCGGCCCGCGCTTCTTCGTCTAATTCGTGCAGTGGCTCCCCATCTAACATTACTTCGCCGCTGCTGGCCGTATCAAGCCCTGCTAATAAACTTAATAAAGTGGATTTACCTGAGCCCGACGTGCCAACAACAGCAACAGACTCACCGTGCTTGACATTAAAGCTGATGTCGCTGAGGATGGACAACTCACCTTCAAGGGTAGATACAACTTTAGACAAACCATTTACTTGAATTATATTTAATTGAGAAAGCGCTGACATATGACTCATTCAATCCTACGTTTTGTATTTATTTTATTTTTAGTTATTAACCCCCTTACTGCGGCAGCTAACAACACGATTTTAATACTTGGTGACAGTTTAAGCGCAGCCTATGGCTTAAAACAAGAACAAGGCTGGGTGCAATTGTTACAAGATAAATACGATGCCGAGCAACGTAATATCAATTTAGTTAATGCCAGTATTAGCGGTGAAACCACTGGTGGCGCCCTGCGCAGACTTGATGCATTGCTTGAGCAATATCAACCAACTCATGTGCTCATAGAGCTTGGCGCTAATGACGGTCTACGCGGTTTTCCAGTTACTAAAATGCAAGACAACTTGACCGCTCTAATTGAAAAAAGCCAAGCAATAGATGCACAAACCGCGCTAATGGAAATTTATATTCCACCTAACTATGGCCCACGTTACAGTAAAATGTTTACCGATAGCTTTGCCAGTGTTAGCAAAGCCACTGGCTCGTATTTAATGCCGTTTTTTGTACTTAAAGTAGCAGGCAAAAGCGAGCTAATGCAAAACGATAACTTACACCCTAACAAAACTGCGCAACCAATACTACGAGATGAAATGTATAACACGATCAATCAGTGGTTAAATAAAGAGTAAAGCCGTGTAAAACTTCTGGCGCAAGCGCTTAATATTAAACGCTTGCGCAATAAACATCCAAACAAACAAATGCTTATTGATTTTTTTAAAAATACACGTACTATTACAGTCGAAGTCGGTATG
Organism: Pseudoalteromonas sp. MER144-MNA-CIBAN-0113; assembly: GCF_040308965.1. Taxonomy (NCBI): domain Bacteria; kingdom Pseudomonadati; phylum Pseudomonadota; class Gammaproteobacteria; order Alteromonadales; family Pseudoalteromonadaceae; genus Pseudoalteromonas; species Pseudoalteromonas sp. MER144-MNA-CIBAN-0113. Next base: position 8,802 of record NZ_JBEOOG010000073.1, on the reverse strand, counting down.
TGGCGCAGCTTGGTAGCGCACTGTCATGGGGTGGCAGGGGTCGAGAGTTCGAATCTCTCCATACCGACCATTTTTCTATTATCTATTCAATAAGTTACTTAACTTGTTTGTCCACTTTATCGCACTTTGGCAATAGATTCCTGTATTTTTATCGCACATTTATCGCACCATACTTATCTAAATTTTTTTTCTCATTTTTAGGTTATATTAGGTGTTGATTGGGGGGGATATATAGGAGGACAGCTAATGGCACCTTAAATAATCCAACTTTCCCTACGTAGTATTCATACACTTATCAAACGAACTGCTTTGTAAATCTTCCATTGTACAAAACAAATAACTTTATATTTTTTTATTTATAAAAATATCGTTTCGTAATAGCTTCTTCAAGTTAGATAACTGAAATGAATTATCAGTTTTGACTTGAGGAACAATTGTCTGCTTAGTTCCTAAAAATGTAGGGTGATCATATGGAACAGGATTCATTAGTGCTAATAAATTTGGGTTTTGGAGGTGGATATGAGCAATCAATCCATTCATATAGAATCGGTATACTTCCCAACCGTTGAAGGTTAATTTTATTGGAACAAAGTTATGTGTGGGCCCCACGCCAGTTAATTGAATCAAAATAATAGGGAATACATTCAACTTATCCTCCATTTCCCCGATAATTATTTTTCTCAATATTTCTATTTGTTCCTTTGATAAGGTTACATCAACAAACTCTGGCAAAGATGAAACCGCAGCTCTCCACAATAAACTTAAAAAGAATTTTCTAATTCTTAATGGCTCATTAAAGTTAACAATTGTGATTTCATTGGTTGAGTCTGTAGCAGGTTTTCTGAGTTTTTCACTCGACCAAAGCAAGCCCTGAGCTCTTAATTCATCTATTGCAAAAGAATCAATTTCGGATAAGTAGTCTTCTCCTTCTCTTATTACAATAGATTTATCATACCAACTATCAGCCCTTTTCATAAGCCGACCTGCTGTAGAACCTACTGCTGGTTGTAGAAACTTATTACCAGCCTTGCTTGGTCTAGTTAAAGATTTTGGTATTATATGAGATTTAACAAACTTTCCTTTTTTACCTGTCAGTAAACATAAACCCACTTTAACTCTCCTTATTAATCAATTCCTAATGATTTACTTTTACATAGACTAACAAAAATTACAGAATGAAAGACTCAAATGCAAAATCTAATACGTATCTAAGACTCTGATTAGCATTTAAGGCAGAGAAATATGCTTAATAATTAGGGTTCCGTAGCTCACAATAAGAGCTAGCACCCATTTTATATAGGAGTTGCAAAGTAGCATACTTTTTCAAAACTGATTAACACCACAGCCGATTCATCTCCTATATTTACACTTAAGAAAACCAGTACCTCTTTACAGTTCGTAACCCTAACCCTGCCCTTTCCGCAACTTGCTTCTGAGTAGGCTTTTTGTCTGTTTCTATTATTAGCTCTTTAATAGCTTTCGCCACAACTTCCTGAGAGTTATTTCGCTTTTTAGCAGCCGTACATTTAGCAGCTTTACTCTGCCTTTGCCTTATTTCATCGCTTGATAGCTTAATTTTCGGCTTCGTACATAAATACTCAGGACAGTAACCAAGTAACTCTTCTAAGTACTCCGCTAAAGTTTCTTTTCTGTAGTTATAAGTTGTTATTTTGGCGGTTTTTGTTAAACCTTCTAACTCCTCGAGTGAGAAGCCAATAAGCTCATCATTTACCTTTGTCAGCTTTTCAAAAGCTGTCTCTTTATTCAAGTGCTGTAAAGCAACAAATAGAATAAAAGCAGTTTTATCACGTTTGCCTTTAGGCACCTTTCCTAACCTTCGAAAATGAATTTGAATTGTGTTTATACACTTGAACCACCAATCCTTGATGTTGTGCCCATATCGCCTTTGAATTTTTTGACCAGGTTTGTTGCTTGGGGGTTTATATGGCAGCCTAATAACTGTCGATTCTTCTTTTATTTTTAATTTATCTCTTAATGACCCCAGGTTTAAATAATTTATTAACTCTTCGAATTCGTATTTAGGGCCACCAGCTAAAAACCTTGCTTGCAAACCTGTCGTTCCATGAACAGAACCTGGTATCCGAAGGTTTCCATTAAGTCTTTTTGATGCTGTAGAATCAACTTCCCATTGGGAACTTATACCTTTTAAACTATCAATAAAAATTTGAGCTATGCTCTTCCACAGCTGCTTATTCGTTAATGAAGCATCTACTGGTTCGTAAACCCAGTATAAATGTACCCCTCCAGAACCAGAGAAAACATAACCTGTAAATGGCGGTATTTTCTCTCTTTTGAAAATTTGCATGACATCACCAATTAAAACTTTCTCAACCTCTCTGACTTTTTTTCCATAGATAACTTTTTTAATATCTATATCTATCCAATTAGCTCTTACAAGGGCTAAATTTGATACTTTAGGCCATTCATAAAATTCATTTGGACTAAAGTAAATATTGACTGCTTCACTTTTGCAATTCAATACCCCCTGAACATACCTACTTGTTTTTCGCTTGAAGGTTTTTAAGTCTGTGACGCTTTTCGAGTTTCGATTCCCTAGCAAAAAAGTCCTGTAGCCTGATTCGTGATTTTTACTAAAAAGTGCTCTTACGTATTTTGGTGAATGAAAATCGATTAAATCGTAAAAGTCTTTTGGCGAGGCAATAGCATACTCTGGCCACGACAAAGGTGGCCTTTCTATTAAGGCAAGCATATAATTTGAAGATGCAAAGTGCGGTTGGGGTGTGGCCGGTCAACCTGCCCCTTTCGCCTTTATTACATCTTCACTCCTTCAAATCGAGCAAGCCATTGCTCAACTGTATCGCGCTTAAATAGACGAAATCGCCCCAATTTAATTGAAGGTGGTGCTAAACGCTGTACTTGATAAAGGTTGGCATCTTTTCCAGACTCAATAGCCTTACGCTGGGCGCTAAGACGATTATTAATTGTGCCTGTAGATAGGTGCAAAAGCTCTGATAGCTCTTTAATTGATAAGATTTCTGATGATGGCATGTTCGCTCTCCAATACGTAAATGGAAGCGAAGGGCGTTATGGATGCGCAAGACATCACCACATTAAAGTGGTTTCATAAGTTTCCTCGTTACGTATTGAAGGCAGCCTGAAGGCGCCTGTTTTTAATGTCACCTAAGTGACTCCCTTCGCAGGAACGCACTTAATGTGCGTACAAATGAATATAAATGATGAAACGTGAACTTTCAAGGGCTGTTTTAGAGGAGGGCTTTACCTCAAAAACTTTTTTATCCTTTAACTATTAGCTTGCTGTCCCTTACCTACCAATTTAAACCAATATTCTAATGCTGCTAGCTTAATACTTTGATCCTCATGCTCCCAAATTAACTTTTCGAGGAACGCCAAAGCGATGTACTTTTCAAGTCGAGTTTCAGTTAACCCCTCCATAAGTTTTCTAAGCCGAATATTTGACACTTTTCTAGTTCTGCTGCTGGCTGTCGTTTCTAACTCACTGTGTATAGAGCTATGATGGTTCATTTTATTCTCTTTTCCTTTTAACTATGGCTTGCCTGTTTCTATAAAACAGGACTGCGAAAAATATAACTATGCTAATGATGAGTATATTACTCACTATCAATGGACCCATATAAACCTCCCAATCTCTTATAGTCTGGGTCCTTATTGAGTATATGCCATTGGTTAAACTTCATAAAACCAAGCCCTTTTTAACTGAGGCATCATGAGCAAATACCTCCTCTTTTAAAAGGGGCTACGCCCCCCGCTATGTCGAAGCGATAAATCGCTCGCTTCATAGCGGGGGGCTTGGTTTTTCATACCTTATACGCAGGTTTTTATTTGCAGATTGCACAGAATCGATTTTAACGCTAATCTAATACTGAAATAGCCTATTAGGCATTTACAAATAACGGCGTTGCTCAGCTGCCGACAACACGTAGTGAGGACCCTCACTCATATCAATTTAATAGTCATGTCTCACGCCACATTTAAGGCGTTATGTCGGCGCTTTCTGCTGCCGTTTTTCACGTAAAGAGGAAATACATTAAGGCGAGATCGGTCCGAGCCTTTCGCATGTGCGAAAAACAGGGGCGAATAGGCTTCAGTGTCGCTGAGTAACTAAGTTGCCAGTTAATCTTACAACCTTGGAGATAGACATGACTTTTGATCTGAATAAAGAAATCGAACAATTAAATGAGCTAAAGAAGCTTCGTACTAAAAAACGACATAAACCTTCAAAGCTCGACAAATACCAGTACCAGCTTAGGAAGTTTTATGAAAATGGTAATACCAAATCTGACCTTCAACTTTGGCTAGCTAAACGAGGGGTGAAAGTGCATTGGACAACTGTAAAACGGTGGATTGATAAGAATGCCTAAATTTGCCAAAGCTGAAACGCAAGCTAAAAACGTTATCAAAGGACTAACTAAAACAAAGCGTATAAAGTCTCTAGGTACTGCCAGAAACTATATGCAGTCACTTAAGACGGTTGCCAGCTGGTCAAAAGATCTCGGTATTAATGGCATTCAGGCAATGAGCATTGAGCAAGCACGCATGTATCTCGATTACAGAGCTGAAATTGTTGGTCAAAAAGCCTTGGATATGGAACGCCAAGCAATACAATCAATGATGCAGTTCAATGGCAAATTACAACCAAAACAGACTCTTTACCGAGTAAAGTCGTTATTAGAAGAAATTAAACGCTCGCGTGCATACACACCTGAACAAGCTAACGCCATCTCTCAACGACAAACTGTTAAACACGAACTAGCAACACAACTTGCTTACGCCGCAGGCTTAAGAGCCCATGAACTATTAACCCTTTCTAAAGCAAGTGAAAGACCGCCAAATAAGCGCCCTGCTTTAGATTCGAAATGGCAGGGCCGAAGTGGTGAGCTATACACTGTAACAGGTAAAGGCGGCTTGATACGCCATGTATTAATACCAAACCATCTTGTTTATGAATTAGAAGCTAAAAAGCTCAAGCAACCTATCACAGTCACCGATAGAGAAATTAACTATTTGCAGCGTTATGATATTGGTGGTGGCAAAAAATGGTCTGATTCTTTTTCTAAGGCCTCTAATCGCACCCTACTCTTTTCAACTGGCGCACACGGCCTGAGGCATAGCTATGCTCAAGAAAGAATGATTGAACTTAATGCATTAGGCTTTAAATATAAAACCGCCTTAGAGACCGTTTCACAGGAGATGGGGCATTTTAGACCTGAAATAACTGAAGTTTATTTAAGATGAAGCTACTTTAAGTTACATAGCTTTTTACATTAACTAAAATATATTTAAGAGCTCTGTATCAAAACCAAGTCCAAAGTACTGGCTGTACAGCTAAATCAGATATACAACATTGGCAATTGAGAGTCATGCATGTGAAGTTAAGATAAAATCCACCCCGATTTGTGACTAATGCCAAGCTATATATTAAATTAAAGTTCTATTATTAAGTTAATACATTTTATGTATAGTATTTTTGCCTGAAATCTAAGAGATCTTGTTTTATTCTTTCAATAAATGGATGCTGTTCAAGATTTCTTGCTCTAAATGTTGCCAAAATATCTGACGTAGATTTATATATTTGAGCGTTGATATCTTTAGCAGATTGATCGGTTTTGGCTAAAATATTGTTTTTTTCCCTTTCTAACAGTTTGTATGTAACTTTCTTAGTTTCTCTCAAAACTACTTCTTCGAGTAAATGGCCATTCACAAAAAGGCATAAGTTGTTAATATTCAACACTTTATCATCTAGTTCCTCATAAAGTGGTTGTTGCTCTACTTCCTCAAAACCTTTCAAGTCGTATACATCTAAGTTTTTGAGAGAATTATAGAGTAGCTCCTTAGATTCTTTACAATTCTCTTTGATGTATTTGATAAACACCGAATAATACGCTTGCGACCACCGTAAAAATAAACTATCGATATCTAAATTGTTCTTGTCGTTATTACAAGTGTTTGTACAATCCAAGCATATCTCATACAAACCTTCAGGAAAAAAGTAAAAGCTTTCGATTGAATACACATAAGTTTGAAATACAAATTCATTCAAATAAAACTGGGCTTTTTCGTCTTTTAGAAAGTCATAGTCACTGTCAATTGCTACCAAGATATTGTAACAAGGCTTTATGATATTATCAGAGATGCACTTCTGAATTTCGCTTTTTCCATTACTTCCTCGAGCAGCTCTAGCTGGCTTAATTTCAAGTTTATCGAAACCAGCTTCTTTGAATAAAAAACGCCAAAATCTAACATCAAGCTGAGACTCGACATATAATTCTAAAATTTCTTCACCAAATAAAAAAGACTTAGCTTTTACTCTATCGCCATCATTCGGCATGGAGGGAATTCCCTGCTCTACTATCATGTGCTTTACTTCTTTAACTGTGATTTATTTTTAAACAGTTCGGCAGCCAGCGACCACCTATAAGGTCTGGAGAGTGAGTTGCGATTATAAACTGAGATTTGGGTGCAATTGACATTAGATCTGATACCAAAGACTTTTGCCACTTTACATGCAAACTAATTTCAGGCTCATCTAATAGAAAGATTGAATCTTTATAAATCAGCGCAACCAGAAAAAGGTAGATTATTGTTTTTTCGCCTCTAGACAAAAGATACCAGGGTATTACTTCTTTAGTATCAATATTTTGTGCTGTAATCATATTCTCTTCATCTTTGGTAATTCTTTTGTTTGTTTGAAGGAAATACTTATTCAACAACTCGAAGACTGAATCAATTCCAGCAGTGCTATCTTTCATAAATCGGACGATTTTGTGTGCATCATCACTGTTCTTTATGAACTCACTTGCTTTTTTAGTTATTTGGGATTCGTAATTTTGTAAAGAGCTTCTAATGTAAATTAGCCTATCATCAATACTATTTTTATAATTGTGATAGTTAAAAGAACTGACATATGGCTCTAAATTTTCTTGTTTTTTGTGAAGAGAAGATCGATCCTCTTGATAAAGGAAACAATCGGGTACGAGTTTATCAATTACTTCAAAATCACCTGATATTTCTTTACCTTTAAGAAAAACACTATGGACTGAAGCGACTCTAGAGCGCTTAGAGTCATCCGAGTAAGTAATATTCTTTCTTGCTGCAATTTCTTTGTCATTACAGCAAATTTTCTCAAATTCCTTTACATTTTTTAGGTTATGATAATTTGCATTAGGTAGAAGGTTAATTAAGCCCTGCTCAACTTTTTGATTCTGAGATACATTTGGGAAAATCGCAGAGTAGTACTCTATATCGTTCTCGAAGGTAGATTTTGTACTCCAAAATCTATTTTTTGATGTATTTCTAGTCACTTCATTATGTGATGTAAGGCTATCAAAGATAATATTTAATATAGTGCTTTTTCCTGAGCCATTAATACCAGTTAACAATGTAACATCTGGTTTAAACTCTAAGGAAACTTTACTTGAGTTCCATAAGTTCAGGATTTCTAACTCTTTTAATTTATTCATGAAAAATATCGTTAATCTCAAAAAAAAACACCGCAATGGCGTAAAGTTTACGTGTAAAAAGGTGTTAATACAACGATAGCTGGAACATTCCCGAAATGAACCATTAATTTCATATAACTTTTATTTTATTACTCCAATTTCCTAAAGCTTCTCGGCGCTTTTCCATATACTCCTGCATGTTATAAACCCCCTGCACTCCTTGTAGTTGATGGTTCAAAATTTTCTCAATCACTATGGGATCAGCTGCAATATCAGCATCACCTAAACGAGTAGCGACTGTCCTTCGTAAATCATGCGGTACAAACTTTGGAACTCCCAATTGCTCTTGTTTACGGCTGATAGAGCGCGATAATGAATGTCTATCTACAGGCTGCTCACCTGGGCCTGATTTATTAGTTGCTGTACTCGGGAATACGTATTTAGAGTTAAGATAGCCAAATGCTGCGCGTAACTCATCAAGCAAAATAATCATATTTTGAGTAATCGGCACTTTATGAGTTCGTTCGCCATTTTTATTTTGCTTAACGCGCTCGGCTGGGATTGTCCATATCATTTTATCAAAATCAAACTCTTGCCACTGTGCGCCTGTGACCTCTATTGGCCTACAACCAGTTAAAGTAATACACTTCAATGCGTATATAACTTGTTGGCTTATACCTAGCTTTGGTAGTCGGTCAAATACTTGAATCACTTCTTCAAATTCGAGCGCTCTGGTTCGCGACTTTTCTAGGCCCCCCACGCTTTTCTTTTTAACTGTACTTATCGGGTTACCTTGTATTAAATCTCGCTCAACACCAAAATTAAACATTTGCTTAAGGATAGATAGCGTTTTGTTCGCCTGCGTTTTAGCACCTCTATCTGTTATTGGATCAAGTACTTTTTCGAAAATTTCACGGCGAGTTATTTCTTTAAGTTTATAGTTGCCAATAAAGGGCAGAATGTCTTTATCAAACATTCTAATAACTGGGTCTATACCTTTACGATTAGCTTTAATATCTCTTTCAATAAACTCTTTCGCAAGAACAGCGATTGTGGGTGAAGTGCTTTCTTGCTTTTCAATTAGCGCAGCTTTCTTTTTTTGTAAAAAAACATCAATACCACGCGATACATCCCCAATATATTGTTTAGCAAGCTGCCTAGCTTCACCACTGTTATTACGGATGAACTGCCTAAGGCTAACCTTCTTTCTCTTGAACCTCGGCCTCCAAGGCGGTAATACAGATAATATACTTGTGAGCGTTTACCGTAAACGTCCGGTGATCATCACCTAGATATTGATATTCCAAGGCAATAATTGTTCTATGTCTGGCTCAGGCTGACA
>NZ_JBEOOG010000072.1:0-21159 GCF_040308965.1 Pseudoalteromonas sp. MER144-MNA-CIBAN-0113 | reverse complement strand
CTCACTCCTGTGATTAAAAAGAAATGAGCTTAGCGAATATAAAATAAATGTTTAGGTGTGGTTTAGCCGACGGTTACTTTATAGCGCTTATGTATTTAGAAACCATTAAAAAGGGCATGCCTGTTAAACGCTGGTTATTTTTAGGTGGCGTGTTTGGTCCTGTTGCTTGGTGCTTGTTTAATATACATTATCGACGTGCATTGATACGCAATATAGGTGTAAATGCGTGTCTATGGCGTGCTTAACTGGTCGCTCTAATTAAACTGAGTTTTGATTGGCTTTGTTGTTGTTTTAAAAACGCAGTAAATTCATCTTTTGAGAGTGGTTTAGAGTAGTAATAACCCTGCAGTGTTTCACAGTTTAGCTCTTCAAGTATGCTTATTTGTGACGCTTGCTCCACCCCTTCGGCAACTACATGCAAATCAAGGTTATGCGCAATAGTGACGATAGAGTCCACCATATTGCGGCCACGTTCAGTCTTCATATCATCGATAAAGGCTTTATCTACCTTAAGCGTATTGAGTGGAAACTGCTTTAAATACGCCAGCGATGAATAGCCGGTACCAAAGTCATCCATTGCTAAGTGAATACCACGGGCACTTAAAGAGCGCATAATCGCAATGGCTTCTTGTGGATCGTCCATTACGGTGCCTTCAGTTATCTCAAGCTCTAAAAAGTACGAGGGCAGTTCATTTTTTTGTAAAATCACATCTATGCGCGAGGTTAGATCGGGTAGGCTAAATTGTTTTGCTGATAAGTTAACAGCAACACGGGCATTAAATAAGCCTGCATCTAACCACTGTTTTACATCGCGACAAGCTTTGTTTAAAACTACTTCACCAATTTCAATAATTTGCCCTGTTTCTTCGGCAATTGGAATAAATACCCCTGGGCTAATAACCCCCTTTTTCGGGGTAATAAAACGTACCAACGCTTCCATTCCAGCAAGCTTACCAGTACGAATATTCATTTTAGGCTGGTAATACACCTCAAAATGATCTTCTTTTAAGCCAAAGCGCATTAGGTTTTCTATTTGCAGTCGTTTTACTGCTTGGCGGTTCATGGTGTCATTAAAGAACAGGTAGCTATTGCCTTTCTTTTTAGCATGATACATCGCAGTATCGGCGTTCTTTAATAGTATTTCGGGGGTGTTACCATCTTCGGGGAACAACACTATACCAACGCTTGAGGTGATAGCAAGTTCATGGCCTGCCATTTTAAATGGTGTAGCTATGGCCGCCAAAAACTGTTTAGCCATGCGAGTGATAGTGAGAATATCGTTGGTGTTTGACATAACTAGCGCAAATTCATCGCCGCCAAGGCGATAAAATACGTCATTTTCACGGGTGAGCTTATTTAAACGCATAGCAAGCTTTGCCAGTAAACTATCACCTAATTGATGGCCTAATGAGTCGTTTATCTTTTTAAAGTTATCTAAATCAAATACGAGTAATGCATGATGAGAATGCTGCTTTGCAAGTTTTTGTAAGTCAGAAAAAAACAAATTACGGTTGGGTAAGCTGGTGGTGCGATCTCTGTTTGATAAATTATTCAGTTCAGATTCGGTCTTTTTACGTTCGGTTAAATCTGAATACACCACCACATAATTGGTTATTTGATTTTGTGCGTTTTTAATTTCGTCTATTGAGATTTCAAATGGCAGCAGAGCATGATCGCTATTGCGAAGCTTTACTTCTTCTTGAATATGTTCGTGCTTTCTAACGGTATTTTTTATAGATTCTATATAGCTTTTGTCGTAACCGGCTAAATGAAACTCTTTCTTTAGGTATTGCTCGCGTACGCCGCCAAACAAAGTTAAAAAGCTTGGATTAATATCCACAAGCCTAAAGTCTTTATCATAAATGGCCAGCGCATCAGTGAGTGACTCAACACATTTTGCAAATAAGTTAAGTCGATCTTCCGTTGATTTTAACTGCGAGATATCTCTGACTGTGCCAGTCATTCGCAGTGGGCTTAGGTTAGCGTCTTTTTCAATGATTTTTCCGCGGTCGAGCACCCAGTGCCATTTACCAAAGCTGTCTTTAATACGATAAGTTGCTTCAAAAAAAGTACTTTCTTCGGCAAAGTGTTTTTTTAGTAGGTAATCAACATGGGTTAAATCGCGGGGGTGGATCAAGCTTTTATTCGGTGGAAATTCTACTAGGTTATTACTATTCATCACGTATTTGTCATTGATACGAATAACTTTACCGGTTTTGATATTCCAATCCCATAGAGTATCACCACTGCCTTCTACGGTACTTTTTAACCGTTTTTCAGAAAGCTGTAATTGAGAGTGTGAACGCTTGAGTGAGTGAACAACCGTTAACAAGTAAACCACAACTAACGACATTATTGCGCACACGCTAACGACTAGCGCATTTAAATTCAAGTTAAACGATGACTCGAATGCACTCGCAGAGTAGGCTGTGGCCAAAGTGGCCAACAATAGAATGTATTTTATTATTTTTATTTTTTTCATTGTCTTACTTCTTATTAACAAAAGACAATCTAAATCAAGCGCGAGCAAGAGTCAAAGAGAATGCGAATAAAGTGGTAGTTTCTCAGACAGATTGACAGATTTGGCACTTAAAAGCTCATATCTTGGGCGATCTGCATTAAAAATTTCAGCGGCGTAGGCTTTTAAATCTTCAAGCGTTAATGCGTTTAAAGAATCCAGCAGGCGTTGCTGCATATTAAACCGATGATCGCCATTACCTATAGCAAGCCATAAACGTTGTGAACGTAGACGCAAATTTTTGTCTTTTTCAGCAATATGGGTTGTTAATCCATGTTTTTGTTGCAGCCAGTCTTGTTCTGTTAGTTCATTAATTGTTGCTAAATACTGGCTAATAAATAAATTATGCCTGTGCAGTAACGTGGTGGGCTCAAATTTTGGTGATTGTATATAAAAGGCAATACCAGCACGGGTATTAAAAGGAGCGTATCCTGCCCCTACTAAATAACCGAGTTGTTGCGTGGTTCTGAGTTCATTAAAGTAATCTTGATTAATTAAATGATTCAGCGCCATCATTTTCACTTTTTCATTAACGTCATCGCTTTGTGCTTGGTAGTAAATCACCATGGCATTATCGCTGCAGGCAAGTTCAAGCTCGTAGCGGGTCACTTTAGTGATTTCATAAAGTGGGCGCTTTAAATCGTCGATAACGGCTGATTTTTTAAGGTGCTGGGCGACCTTCTTTTGAAATTCAAGCGCATCATTTTGCTGCCAATTACCATGTAAAAAAGACTCAACATGAAGGGCATTAAAAAACGCTTGTCTAAATTCATTAAACTGATGGAAACAGGTGTCTTTGAGTGCGTTTGCTAACTCGTCAGGCTGAGGATTCCACGGCATTATTTTAGCGCCTAAAATACTAAATAGCTCACTAACGGGTTTGTTTTGATTGCTATTACGCCAATGCCTTACCAGTTGCTTTTTATATTCTGCAAAGCGTTTGGCACAAATTTTTACGTTAAATAGTGCATCAATCAGCTGATCGACTAATTCGAGTTGGCTTGAAGAAAGCCCCGCAGTGTGAAGCGTTAAGCCACCTTGATGAGAGGTTAAGTGATAACTTAAGCCCGCAAGTTCCGCTGGGTAAAACTGTTCGCCAACACTGTCCATGAATAAATCTGAAAATAACCGCGTCAGTGCCATATGTTTCACATCTTTTACTGCAAAGTCAGAGTCCATGGCTAAATAAAAATGCCCTTTGGCGACTCTAAAGGTGGCGTCTTGTTTAAACCAAAAGTCAAAGCCTGCTTCTTTTACCAGTAATGTTGGATATCGTTGCTGTGATTCAACCGGATATAAAATGACATCTTTAGCTAAATAAGGATTAGCCGTGGGCAATAGCATTTCACTTTGTGGCTGGCTAATCTGTGCAAGTGCTTCGAGCCAATGTAGCGACAATTTTTCAATTTTATAGGGGGTGTTATACCAAGCAGCTGTGTGTTCAGGCTCTACATCAGGATGAATAAGCACTAAACGCATGTTGTGCGGAGTTAACCACTGCATAGCCATTTCATGCGTGCTGGCTTTAAAGCCCTCCATTAAATAGTCACCCTGTAAGTAATTAACTTCATCGTAGTGTTGCATGTTAATACTTAAATTACTGACCCAATCAATTAGGCGAGACTTTTCTTGGTTATCAAATGCGATTTGTAATAGTTTTTGCTTATCTTGATATAGGCGAGGTAGTTTGCTGGTGTTGTTATTAATTAAACAAATGTATTCAAACACCATTTCAATAATATCTTCGTAGTATTCAATGCCTTCATCGGTCAGCGCCATACTAATATTAAAGTCTTTAAAGTTACTACCGTTGATGCCACCTCCGGCAGAAAGAGCATTGATCCAGCCTTGTTCTTTTAGTACTGAATACAACGAGCCTTGTCCTTCATACCCTAGTAAGTGGGCAATAAAACTAACAGTTTTATGACGGTAAAAATCGTCAATGTTTGGCATAGCAAAGCTAATAATCAGCTTTTGTACATGCTTGTGTGGCTCAATATGGAGCAACTTACCCAAGTCTTGGCTGCGATAAAGCGGTGCCTCTATGGGTGGCTTTAACTTGCTGTTATTGCCTTTAATCTGCCAGAAATATTGAGTTGCCCATGCCTCAAGAGTATCTAATGATTCATTGGCACAAATCACTAGGGTCATCCATTGAGCTTGGTAATGCTGATTAAAAAAGTCGCGTAACTCATCACTAATACAGCGTTTTCTATCAGCTAATGTTTGTAGGTTGCCTACAGAGAACTTAGCAAACGGATGTGCAGGGTTAACCGTTTCTTTATGCACTTGATAGATGCGCCGGCCATCATCTTTAATCTTTAATTTAAACTCAGCCTCAATAGCATTACGTTCTTTTTCTGTTTCTGCTGGGTTTAGTGTAGGCGCTATAAAAAATCGGCTAAATTGCGCTAATGCTGTTTCAATATGATGGTTATTAATATCAAAGAAATAGCAGGTATGCTCTGTGCCAGTCCACGCGTTGGTATTGCCACCAGACTGCGAGACAAAATTATTAAAACTTCCTGATTCAGGATAAAGGTCAGTGCCTAAAAACAACATATGCTCTAAAAAGTGCGCTAGGCCTTGTCTATCAAGTGGATCATCAAAGTGACCAGCGTTAACAGCCATGGATGCGGCAGCTTTTGCTGAGTCTTGATCGTGCACTAAAAGTACTTTTAGACCATTGTCCAGTGTTAGTGTGCGGTAAGCTCTGTTATCATTGGTGCTGATTTTCAAATGATGCTCCTGAAACTAAACGTATAATTGTTAACAACAGATGATAACTTCAGGAATGCAATGCTATTTACCTGAACATCATGAAAGAACTATTTTAAGAAAATAAATAGGTTTGAGTTATTAATATAGCGGAAATTCGAGCAAACTGGCTACTGTTTTATATTCTTTAATTGGTTGATTTTTTATGAAAACAATCTTGATAATGCGTCATGGTGAAGCAATACCGATGCACTCTGATGATGTCAGTAGAAATTTGACTCCTTTGGGCCATCAGCAGGTAGAAAAAATGGGGCTGTGGTTACAAAAAAAGCATGCTCCAACGGGGTTATTAGTGAGTCCTTATGTAAGAGCGCAGCAAACAGCTGAGGGTGTTAAAAAAAATAATACCTTTTTATTTGAAGAGACCTGCCAAGATATTATTCCTGAAGGTAACCCGCAGGTTGCTGCAGATTACTTAGAAACGTTAATCGCGCTTCATCCAGAATGCGATACCTGGCTTGTGGTTGCCCACATGCCTATGGTGAGCTATTTGGTTGATCAGTTGTGTGCTGGGCACATGCCTATTTTTAATACCGGCGCTGTTGCACAAATTAGTTATGATGAAACTCGCCATAAAAGTGATTATATCACCATCAATGCACCAGCGAATGTAGATGCATAGCGTGTAAATTAGCATTTAGCTAAGCCACTTTCTATTAAATAAATGTCAATACTTTTAGGTATTTGTCTACAGTAGAATTGTTAACCACATACTAAAACTCACCACACTCAAAACTGTCGATAAAACAACCGCACTGGCTAACGTATCTTGATGTTGTTTTATTTGGCATGCAATTAAGTACGCATTAACCCCCAAGGGGGATGCGCTCAATAATACGAGTACTTTTAACAGCGACTCATTAATAGCAAATACATGTGAGCCTAACACTAATACTAAGGCGGGCAATATAACTAGCTTTAATAGGCTGGCAATAGCTGCTGCTTGCCAGTTATCACTAATTTTATAAAAAGCTAAGTTAGCGCCCAATACAAATAACGCACAGGCAATGGCAGGTTTAGCTAAAAGCGCTAAGCCATTAGTTAAATCAGAAAATAAAGTAATCCCTGCTAAATTTACCAATAAACCCGTGCTAATACTCAATACGACAGGGTTGAGTAGCATATTTTTGGCAAATGTTGACCAAGAAAACGCATGACTGGCACTGTTTGCACTAATTAAAAAGGTAAGGGTGAACAATAGCGCGCTATGAAAGGTGATGATCATAAAAATAATGCCCATCATTTGCTCACCCATGGCGGCTATGATAATGGGCAAGCCCACCAATACGGTATTTGAATAACTACTGCCAAGGGCAAATACACTGTGACGTTCATATTGAGGATGTTTAGAGAGAGTGTAGCGGTCAATAATGAGCGCAAAAAAATAAATTAAAATAACGGGAATATAAAAGCTTAAAAAGCCATTCAAGCTCACGCTGGTTTTTAAGTCTGCCTGGGCCATATTTAAAAATAAAAAACTGGGTACACTAATGTAAAAAGTAAATTTACTGAGCCCTGTTATATGAATGCGTTCTAAAAACTGACTTCGGCTTGCTATGTAGCCGCATAACACAATAAAAATAAGCGGAAATATAATCGAAAATATATGCACTAAAAAAGACTCTTATTGATTGGCTCTAGTGCTCAGCGTCTAAACTCATCACTTTGCGGTAAATTAATTAATATGAGTACCGCCCCTTTACCGCCATACTCAAGCGGAGCTTGGTGCATAGCAATTACATCGGGGTGCTGCACTAAATATTGCGGTACTTTATGCCTGAGGATATGGCCGCCAATTCCGTGTACAACACAGGCACAATAGTAATGCTTTTTTTTACACTCATGAATAAGCCCTGCGAGTTCATCTTTGGCTATCTCTTTATTTAAGCCATGCAGGTCGAGGGTTAAATCAGGAATAAAATCTCCTCGACGAAGTTGTTTGGCTAAAAAACGATCCTGACCCTGTTGCACATAATTAACGGTACCATGTGTGTCTATATCGGGCACATATTCATCAGAAAAGAAAAATTCTGACTGTTGTTGCTTTTTTTGCTGGGCAAATTGCTTCGCTTGTGACACTTTAGGTTTATTGCTAAAACGGTGAGTGTCTTGTTTAAATACACGCGCACCACTGATACTTTGACGAAACAAGTCAATGTCGTCAGGACTAATTAGGCTGTTTGAGTGGGGATCTTTTTTCATAGCGGCAGTCTAAACAAAAAAGCGGTAAAAATCGAGTAAAAAGGTGTGATACCCAAGCAGCTTTGAGGTGCATAGTACAGCGCCATTAGGGTTAGTTAAAAAGTGATTTATACTGCGTTATTGATTTGAACAATAGAGTGACTATTATTTGCAATCAAAGCCTTACCTAAATCGCTTTTAATACTAACTGCGCTCGCACCTAGAGGTGGCTTGGGTATACAATAGGGCAATCATGGGGCCAATGATGCGCCCCGATTGAGTTTATTTTTTTGAAAGTAGCAGGCAGATAATACTGATGAGTGAATTACTAATAGAAGAAGCAACCCTAGATGAAGCTGTTGCAGAACTTTCAACCTTACACGATTGGCTTCGTTGGACAACTAGTCAATTTGCAAGTAGTGGTATTTTCTTTGGTCATGGCACCGATAACGCATGGGATGAAGCGGTAAGTTTGTTATTACCGGCGCTTAGTTTGCCTATCGATGCACCCAAAGAGCTGATGCATGCGCGTTTAACCAGTACTGAAAAAAATCGTTTAGCGGGCTTGATTGCCGAGCGCATTAACGATTTTACCCCAGTACCTTATCTTACCAACATTGCATGGTTTGCTAACATGCCATTTTATGTGGATGAACGCGTATTAATTCCTCGCTCGCCTTTTGCTGAGCTTATTAATAATCGCTTCACCCCTTGGTTAGAAAAACCAGAGTCAGTAGGGCGTATTTTAGATTTATGTACAGGCTCAGGTTGTATTGCTATTGCCTTGGCACAAGCGTTCGAGAATGCGCAAGTTGATGCGGTTGATATATCCTATGAAGCGCTTGAAGTGGCTGATATTAATATCACTGACTATCAACTAAGTGACCGCGTATTACCGATTCAGTCTGACGTATTCAGTGGTGTACCTGGGCAAAAATACGACTTAATCGTAGCAAATCCACCGTACGTTGATGCTGAAGATATGGCTGATTTACCACGTGAATTTCACCATGAACCAGAGCTAGGATTAGCATCGGGACACGATGGTCTTGATGTAACACGTACTATTTTAGATCAAGCTAGTGAGCATCTAACAGATAACGGTTTGTTATTTGTCGAAGTAGGTAACTCTATGGTACATATGGATGCACTGTATCCAGGCGCACCATTTGAATGGATTGAGTTTGAACAAGGCGGATTAGGGGTGTTTGTTATTAGCAAACAACAACTAGATGCCTACTTTGCACAGTAATAATTAGTACTAGCCATTCATCCGAAATGGCTGGGCAAAACAATAGCCGAGTTAATCCTCGGCTATAAGTCATTAGGAATGAGGAAAGTTAATGGCAGGTAATAGCATAGGGCAGTTATTTAAAGTGTCCACCTTTGGCGAAAGCCACGGCGTTGCATTAGGCGGCGTAGTGGATGGCACGCCCGCAGGCCTTGAAATCACTGAGGCCGACATACAACACGATTTAGACAGACGCAAACCTGGGCAAAGTCGCTATACCACGCAGCGCCGTGAGAGCGACCAAATCAAAATTTTAGCGGGCGTTTTTGAAGGTAAAACCACTGGTACTAGCATTGGTTTATTAATTGAAAATACCGATCAACGTTCACAAGATTATGGCAAAATTAAAGACGTATTTCGCCCAGGCCACGGTGACTATACCTACTGGCACAAATACGGCCTTCGCGATTACCGTGGTGGTGGCCGTTCATCTGCGCGCGAAACCGCTATTCGGGTTGCCGCAGGCGCTATTGCTAAAAAGTATTTAAAGCAATTTCATGGTATTGAAGTACGTGCGTGTTTGAGCCAATTAGGGCCAATTAAAGCCGAAAATTACGATTGGGATGAGGTGGAAAATAACTTATTCTTTTTCCCAGACGTTAGCAAGCTTGAAGCACTCGATGAATATATGCGCGAGCTTAAAAAGCAAGGCGACTCAGTGGGCGCGAAAGTCAAAGTGGTCGCTAAAAATGTGCCTGTTGGTTTAGGTGAGCCGGTATTTGATAGGCTAGATGCCGAACTTGCACATTCATTAATGAGTATTAACGCTGTAAAAGGCGTTGAAATTGGCGATGGCTTTGATGTGGTTGAGCAAAAAGGCTCAGAGCACCGTGATGAGTTAACCCCTGATGGTTTTACCTCAAATCATGCCGGCGGCGTATTGGCAGGTATTTCTACAGGGCAAGATATAATCGCATCCATTGCGCTTAAGCCAACATCAAGCATTACCATTCCCGGTAATAGTATTAACACGAGTAATGAAGCGGTTGAGATGATCACTAAAGGTCGTCACGATCCTTGTGTAGGCATTCGTGCTATTCCGATTGCTGAGGCAATGATGGCCATTACTCTAATGGATCATTTACTACGTCAACGCGGTCAAAACCCACATGTAAACCACGAGCACGGGCCAATTAAAGGCGCTATTTAAGCGCCTTTAATTATAATAAATGCGGCTGATAGTTGATGCCGCACTTACATAACTGACTATACTTAAATACGGTCAATGGCCTGTTTCGCAACCATATAGAGCTTTTTAATCATTAAACCTAACACCCAACGAATAAATTGAGTTGTAAGCTCTACTACCTCGTATGACGCTTTACCTACAAAAGCAAGCATATGGCCAATTAAACCCTTTAACTCTTCTGTCAGTTCTACAAACTTAACCACAGATTCATGTAAGCATCGCGCTAAAATATCATAAAAAGTTAATCCAACGCTAAGACCTGCTTGTGCAGAAATAAAGGCGTATTGGCCAGTTTTCTTTAAAAAGGTAATTAAGCCATCGGTAATAATTCGCTGCCATCTAAGTGAGAATGTCACGTTATAGCGCAGAGCATAGTTTAAAACTGTATGATTATAGTGAAGTGTTTTTAGTGAACTTTCCATGCTTCCATAATCTTTGTATGCTGCCACAGTGTTAACATAACCTGGTGTGTCTTCTTCCATTGAGTGTGCACCAATGTTAAAAAAAGACCCTTCATTCATCGCCGTTTGGTATTCGTTTGAGGTATGACTAAACGGCCAAGCTGGTACGCAAGGTACAGGATCTGCACCGTGAGTTACACGGTACTGACCAACATTATGTGCAGCTGAATGCACCGAATGATTTAGCACAACCCTTGGCGCACCAAACGTATATAAATTAGTGGGAATACCTTGCTCACTTGCCCATATTGCTGATAGTTGGGCAATCGCACCACCTAAACTATGGCCAACAAGGTGCAAACACTTAGGTTTATGCTGCTTGACATAACTTGCAAACATCGGCTTCATGCTGGTAAAGGCTTTCTCAAAGCCAGAGTGCACTTCTAAGTTTTTAGGGCCATGGGTAATTGCTACGTTTAAGTTTGTTAGCCAATCAGCGCAGGAAGTAAAAACGGTGCCACGAATGCCAATAATATGGTGGCCTTCAAATTGTGGAGAGATTCCTTGTGCGGTTAATGCAAATCCTGTGGTGCGGTTTAGGAGTTGATTGATTAAGCCACCACTAACTCCTTTTATTTGGTTGTTGGTGATTTTAAAGTTTTTTATAAATGTCGGGTTGAAATCACCGTTAAAACTTGTTGAAGTCCTAATATCGTAAACCCTTGCTGCGACACTCGCTGCAATGCTTGGCGGTAATACTGCTTGGACTTTTTCCATATTAATCTTCCTTGATGTTACGTTCAGTTAAGTTATTAAAATCACCATTATTAATTATAAATTGTCTATCTCCGTCATATAACAAAAATGGCATATAGTCTGTTTCCCAACGGCAAATACTCGATGCTACATAATTTAAATGTTCGTTATTATTTTTTTTAAATTCAAAAGCAACGCGTTTATTAGTTAATTCACACTCTAGGAATGCTAATTTTTTACTATACTCGGGAATTTCTTTAATTCCTGATTGGTTTGCAACCCATAATGGAATTAAAGTGTTTTCGCTTTCAATAAAGATTTCTTGCGAAACACGGTTTTCAACTATTAGCTTATTTGGTATTGAAGAAAGGATCGTTTTTTTGGGAAAGTGAAAACGTCCATTTTGATCTGTGCTTGCAGTATCTCGGTGGACTTTTTCATCTATGTAGATTAATGAGCGAATTATTTCTAAGTTGGCAACTGGTGTGCCATTGTCTGTAACAACACCATTGACTTCAGGGCTTAAAAATACTTCTTTCTTCTTTTTGAACCAGCTAAACATATCTTCTCCTTGACTAATGGCTGGGAAAATAATCACACAAACAAGAATGAATAAGATAATGAATCGAGGGCTATAGCTAGATTTATTCATAGGCAATCCTTGCATATTTTTATTGAACTCTAATTGAGAATAAAACACATGTAAAGTTAAATACCCTGTTTTTTTAACCTTTCAGAGAGCCTGTAATTTGAGTAACCAGATTTAGCAGTTGATTGATTAAACCGCCACTAACGTCTTTTATTTGTTTGTTGGTGATTTTAAAGTTTTCAATAAAATCTATTTCAAACTCTCTTTTATAACTGTTACTTTTTCTTATATCATATACTCTTGCCGCAACGCTCGCAGCTGTGCTAGGTGACAACTTATTATTCATAACTCAACCTCCTTCCCTGTAAAAAGCTCTGTAATCTTATTGAAATCTCCATCATGTATTTTGTACTTTATCTCTCCGTTCTCTATGATATGTGTTGGTATATAGTCATCTTCCCATCTACAAATACTGGAGGCTATCCTATTTAAATGCTCATTATTGTAATTTTTGAACTCAAACCTGACTAATTTATTTGTTATTTCGCAATTTATGAATGCTAATTTGTTGGTATATTCAGGTATTTCTTTAATTCCAGACTGATTAGCACTCCAGAGCTCAATTTTATTATCATCATTTCGGATAAATATTTCTTGGGAAATACGGTTTTCAACGATAAGTTTTTCGGAATTGAGGAAAAAATTGTTTTTTTTTTGGAAAATGAAAGCGCCCATCTTCATCGGTAATTGCAGTGTCACGACGGTCAATCTCATCTAAATACATTAATGATCGTATTATTTCTAAGTTGGCAATTGGTGCGCCATTTTTTGTAACAATACCATTGACTTCAGGGCTTAAAAATACTTCTTTTTTCTTTCTTAACCAGCTGAACATATCTTCTCCTTGACTAATGGCTGGGAAAACAATCATACAAGCAACAATAAACAAGATAATGAATCGAGGGCTGTAGCTAGATTTATTCATAGGCAATCCTTGCATATTATTGGACTTTAAAAGTGAGAGTACACGTATTTATAATGAATCAACAGTAAGCTTTTATATAACCTCGAACTTTGATACTTTTAGTGAGAATTAGCGCGTTTATTATGTACAGGCTATACATCTTTATTGCCGCTCAATAATTTCCATGTGCTTAGCGCACCTAAAAATAAAGAGCAGTTATTATGCAAAAAAATAATCAATCTCACGTTACACAAGCTGAATATAAAGCCACCATAAAACGGCTTGAAGAGTTTAGCCGCTTTACCGACAGCAGCATTGGTATTCCGTTTACTAAATTTAGTTTCGGTGTCGAATCATTAATTGGGCTATTGCCAGTGGTAGGCGATTTAGCCGGGCTTATTTTATCTGGGTATGTACTTATTGAAGCGCAAAGGTTAGGCGTTAGTAAACGAGTAAAGAGCCGGATTATTTTAAACATGTTAGTTGATTTTGTAGGTGGGCTCATTCCATTTTTTGGTGATATTTTTGATGCCATGTTCAAAGCAAATACGCGCAATACCCGTATACTTAAAAAGCATTTAACCGATAAGCTAACCACAAATCCATAAACCATTTAAGTTAATAAATGTGTAATTAGCCCCCATTATTAACTATTTATTTGGTATCAAAGAAGTACTTAGCGATGACCTGTTTTTGTTGCCCAAACTGATCAGAAATTCCGATTCCAATCCCAATTATTTCACCTTGTGCTTGCGGTGGCTCAGCTTGCATGACTTTATTAAACGCAGCCAATGCAGGGTTTTGCTCATTTGCAAGTAGGGTTAAATGTGGCTGAAAGTTTTGAAACACATTTGGGCTACCATAACGCTCAAAGGCCACGAGTTTATTAGGGTAATGCTTTACCCAACTTGGTACTGGCGCTTGATGATCGCGAAGTGGCTCAAGTTTAAGTGTCACTTCATCGGCTAAGCGTTGTAACTGATAAGATTTTTCTAAGTCTATAAAGGCCCAATTACTGGCAGATACACTAAACCCATTGGCTTTAATTTCAAAAGGTTGATGTTTCTTTACAATACGCTCCACCACCTGCTTAATTTCATTTTGTGCCTCTTGCGGATAATCAGTCAAATATAATGTGGCATGCACGGGTAAGCCTTGCTGATAAAACGTGGTTATTTGCTGTTTGGCTAGTTCATTGCTGGTTGTAGCCATGAGCTCAACAATTGGCGAAGAGGGAATAGCAAACACGTTAATACTCACGCTTTTTGCATAAATATTGGCAGAGGCACTCAGTAGCGCTAAAAAAGTAAGAATGCTAACTGGCCATGCTTTAGTGGTGTGTTGTTTAACCATAAGAGTGTATTCATTTAGGTTTTTAGTTTGCATATGGTAAGCGCAATTAGGTGTTCAGTAAATAAAGGCATAAAGTTTTTAAATTTCTGATTTTGTGACTAATATTATTTTAGCTCAAACAATTAATGATTAACTTACTTCATAGGCTTTGAATATTGCTAAATTGCAATTTTCAACGACGTATATTTACTGCTTTTAAAAGTGTCGCAAGGAACGTTCAATGATATTTAAAGCGCTTAAAAAGTTAACAAAAACAGTACGCTTTTCTATTCGTTTGACGGTTGTGGCAGTATTTGTGTTGGCAACGTCTATTACCGCTATTATAGCCACGAGCTTACAGTATTATTTCAGTGAAAAAATGGCGCTCGAGTCGAATGTGCAACACTTTAATATGACCACTCAATCGGTTGCTGATTACCTAACACGCATTAATGAAAAATCTGAAAATACTTTATATATGATGGTAAAAAACACCTCGTTAGTCGGTGAAAACCTTTCAGATAAAACAGAGCTACGAAATGTATTAAGTGAAATGATGGATTTGAACCCTTTGTTTTATGCTTTTTATATGGGCTATAACAATGGTGACTTTTTTGAGGTTATTAATCTTGAAAGTAGTGCGATGGTTCGTCAGCGCCTTGGTGCAAAGGATAATGACCGCTGGGTCGTTATTCAAATAAAATCTGAAGAAGGGCAAAGAATACAGCAAACGCTTTATTTTGATGCGTCATTTAGCTTAAGAGAAAAAACCAAAAAACCGACGTATTTTGATCCCCGCGAGCAAGCATGGTTTAAGCAAGCAAACTCACAGCAAGTAAACAAAACCAAGCCTTATCTATTTACCCATTTACAAACCTCTGGGCAAACGTATTCGATTAAAATAGCGGGTAAAAACCATGTGCTTGGCTTAGGGATTATCGTTGATAACATGTCTAATTATTTAATCGAACAGCAACAGCGTTTGGAGATGCACAGCTCAACACAGTTACTTATTTATAACCGAGAAGGAGAAATTATTGCATCAAATCAGCCCTTTAGCTCAACGGTTGAGGCAAGGCTAAATCGGTTGATACTGGATGAGCAACAGCAAAAAATAGTTGCCAAATACCCTACTATCACAGTTTCAAATGAAACCAATTGGGCACCTATGGATTTTAGTGTCAGTGGTAAGCCTAAAGGCTACAGTGTTGAATATATAAATGCGATTACTGAACTGTTGGGTATTAAGGTTAATTATATTAATGGACTCAGTTGGCAAGAATTACTTAATTTATTTGAAAATAAGCAGATAGATGTGATTCATCCGGTACTTAATACAGCATCGAATAATGCATTGGGTATGCTCAGCACACCCATGGTAAGTTTGCCTTTGAGTATTGTTAATCAACAAAACAATCCACCAATTACCCATATGCAGCAACTTGCTGGTAAGTCAGTTGCAGTGGGTGAGGGCTGGTCAATTGTAAAAATATTACGAGCGCAATTTCCAGAAATTAACCTCGTGGAAGTTCCCAACACAAAGGCGTTGTTAATGCATATTGCCAATGGTGATACTTATGCGGGAATAGACAGCAAAGCCGTATTGCAATATATACAGCAGTAATTTTTTATTGAGGGGATCCAATACAATCCGCTTGATGAAGACAGTGCCGCGCTTTTTTCAAATGACTACCATTTATTGTTTCAAAACCAAGACGCACAATTAAAAGCTTTGTTTGATTACGCCGCCACGCAACTGCCTATGCAATTTAAACAACAACTTAGTGATAAATGGCTTAATACTAATCCAGAGAAAAAATCAAAAGTTGTGGGCACTGTTCCTGATGAGCAATTAATCACTTTATTGGATGATGATAGTAACTTCTCTAAGCTACAGTTAGTGAATATTAATGGTAAAGAACAGTATGTTTTTATTAAGCCACTATCTGATTATTTAGCGCTAGCTAGTACGGGCTATTTAGCCATTATGGTTTCTAAAGAAGATGTATTGAGCTCCACAAGAGAAAAAATAAAGCTTTCAATAATAATTACAGTTGCCTGCTTAATTATGATGTTACCAGTGTCGTGGTTTTTTGCATCCCCCATTGTCGGTCCTATTAAAACGCTGGTGGGTGAAAACAATAAAATTAAAAATCGGCAGTTTAAACAAGTCTCGACTTTAAAAAGTCATATTAAAGAAATTAATACGTTAGCTTACTCTATGGTTGATATGAGTAAGTCGATACAGCAACATGAAGACAGTCAAAAAGCACTCATGGCGTCGTTTATCGAGTTAATAGCACAAGCCATTGATGATAAATCTCCCTATACAGCGGGGCATTGCGAGCGCGTACCTGAACTCGGTATTGAGCTTGCTAAGGCTGCTTCAGAGTCAGAGTTACCCGCTTTTAAAGGGTTTAAGTTTAAAAATGATGATGAGGTTGAAGAATTTAGTTTAGCCGCTTGGCTACATGATTGCGGTAAAATAACCACTCCAGAGCACATAGTTGATAAAGGCACTAAGTTAGAGACTATTTATAATCGTATTCATGAAATTAGAACGCGTTTTGAGGTACTTTGGCGAGATGCCGAACTTGATTACTATAAATCATTGCAACACAGTCCTCAAAATCAGCTCGACTTAACCAAGCAGTTGGCAGCTAAACAGCAACAGTTACTGGACGACTTTGCTTTTATTGCACAATGTAATATTGGCGGCGAAAAAATCACAGAAGCTGCCCTTGAGCGTTTAACTGCGTTGAGTAATATTACTTGGCAGCGTCATTTTGACGATAAGTTGGGGCTTTCACCAGTAGAAATGTATCGCTATGAAAGGACGGATGACACGCTTCCCATCACAGAAAAATTACTCAGTGATAAACCTTGGCACTTAATTCCTCATGATAAGCCGATTGAATATGATGAGCGTTTAGGGATTAAAATTGCCCCATGTAAATATAAATATAACCTAGGGGAGCTTTATAATTTAACAGTTTCAAGAGGCACTCTTACTAAAGAGGATAGGTTTAAAATTAATGAGCACATGATAAGTACGATACGTATGCTCGATACACTGCCGTTCCCTAAAGAACTTGAGCGCGTACCGCGTTATGCCTCTACCCATCACGAAACATTAATCGGCACAGGCTATCCGCGTAAACTCAATGCGGATGACTTATCAATACCAGAACGAGTATTGGTGCTAGCTGATATTTTTGAAGCCCTAACGGCGGCCGACAGGCCCTATAAAAAGGCAAAAACACTCAGCGAGTCGATGAGTATATTAGCCAAAATGGTGGCCGATCATCATGTTGATAAAGCCGTGTTTGAACTGTTTTTAAGTTCAGGTATTTATCTTGATTACGCTAAACGCTACCTCAGTGCTGAACAAATAGATGAGGTAGATATCTCTCAATACTTGTCATAACAACAATGAGCATGACTTAGCGTGTGTAAACTTAAAGAGATTTATGTGAACATCTCTTTAAATCGCTAGCTTTTTACTTTGTGCAGAAAAGTACGTACAATTCGCCTCGTTTTTAGTGCGCTTTATATTAGTTTTATATGGCTATAAAGCATCGGGTTCAAACGAGTATACGAAATATTTATGCATCAAATAGCGGATTTAATTTCTATTTTCGAACACACTTTTTTCCAAAGCTATAATACGCGTTTGGTAAAAGGTGAGCACGAGCCTATCTACATTCCCGCAAATGATACAACGCCTTATCATCAAATTGTATTTGCCCATGGTTTTTACGCCAGTGCGCTGCACGAAATAGCCCATTGGTTAGTGGCAGGTTCTCAGCGCCGCTTAGTTGAAGATTATGGTTATTGGTATTGCCCCGACGGGCGCGATGCTTCACAGCAAGCAGAGTTTGAATCTGTAGAGGTAAAACCCCAAGCAATAGAGTGGGCGCTCAGTGTGGCCGCGGGATTTGATTTTAACGTATCGGTAGATAATTTAAATGGTGAACAAACCTGTCGATTTGCGTTTCAATCGCGTGTACATGCAAAGTTATTACAGCTGCTGCAAGACGGATTTAACCCACGTACTACAAGGTTACTAAAAGCACTGTGTAAATTTTATAACACAACGTGGCCTTTAAATGCTGCGCAGTTTTCATGGCATTCTCCCGAGGAGCTAAAAGATGCAGTTTAAGTTAGGGCTGATTGTAAACCCGGTTGCAGGATTGGGCGGTAGCGTGGCGTTAAAAGGCAGTGACGGCGAAGACACCGCCGCTAAAGCCATTGCATTAGGCGCTGAGCCTAAATCAAATAGCCGCACTAAAGCTGCACTTGAAGTGCTTGTACCTCATCAGTCAAATATTACTATTTATACTGTTAATGATGAAATGGGGGAGCAAACAGCAAAATCACTCGGCTTTAATACCCAAGTGGTTTATCAAAGTAGCTCACCCACAACCAGTGACGATACTGAAGCGGCAGCACGTTTATTACAGCAGCAAGGTGTAGATTTAATTTTATTTGCTGGTGGTGATGGCACTGCACGTAATATTTGCCATGCGGTCGAAGACTCTGTACCTGTGTTGGGCATTCCTGCAGGGTGTAAAATTCACTCTGGAGTATATGCCATAACGCCAAAAGCTGCAGGCCGCGTAGTTGAAATGTTAGTTAAAGGTGAGTTGGTAACGCTAAGCGATGCCGATGTCATGGACATTGATGAAGTCGCCTTTCGCCAAGGAACAGTAAAAGCAAAACGTTATGGCGAAATGCAAGTACCCAGTGAAGTGCGCTATGTACAAGCGGTTAAAAATGGCGGTAAAGAAACCGATGAATTGGTACTTGCTGATATTGCCGCTTATGTGGTCAGTGAAATGGATGCCGATACCCTCTATGTCATGGGTAGTGGCTCTACCGTTGGCGCGGTGATGGAAGAAATGGGGCTTGAGAATACGCTGCTCGGTGTTGATTTAGTTAAAGATCAAGCTTTAGTAGGCCAAGACCTAACAGCCCAGCAACTTCTTGAACTTACCAAAGAACGTGAAACAAAGTTAGTGATCACTCTAATTGGCGGCCAAGGGCATATTTTTGGTCGAGGCAATCAACAACTCAGTCCTGCGTTAATTAAAGCGATAGGCCGCGATAATATTATTGTTGTGGCTACAAAAACAAAATTACAGGCTTTAAATGGCCGACCGCTGATTTGTGATACCGGTGATAGCAAATTAGATGATGAATTAAGCGGTTATATCCGTGTAACCAGTGGGTTTAACGACCATATTATGTATGCAGTAGGTCATCAAGATGGGCTGCACCCAGAGGAGAAGTAACACATGAGTTTAGTAAATTACATAGATGCTGCGCAGCAATATTTTGATGATTTAGTGATAAAAGCCACCGATGACGAGTTATTTGCCGGCGGTTATTTACGCGGCCACTTTGATTTAGCCGTAGGTTATGCACAAGTTGAAGAATTAAATCTAGACGTTGCAGAACTAAACGACACGGTTGAAAAAAGCTTAGTAAAAGCTTATCGCAACGGCGAACTTAATGAAGACGATAAAGCACTCGTAGTAAGAATATGGGATGAAGTAAAAGCACTCGCATAAGCTTTTTTTATTCATTAATAATAGCGCGGCCACTGAGCCGCGTTTTTTTGTGCCTAAAAAAGAACTTGTTTATTCAGTTAAAATTTACCTCATTCCTTAGATACGCTAAAGTAGCGTAGTCTAAATTCTAGGGAACAAGTGAAATGAATAACAATAATGATGCGACAATGCCAACGGGCATAGTTGCGCGATTTTTAAATTTTGTTGAGCGGGTAGGTAATAAGCTTCCTGATCCAGCAATTATCTTTTTGTTTGCCATGTTATTAATTTGGTTTTTGTCTTGGTGGTTTTCAAGCGTCACGTTTGATGCAATAGACCCTCGTACTGGCGAAGCCATTATCATCAATAACATGCTTGCCAGCGATTCGTTGGCTACTTTTTTATCTTCTATGGTAAAAACATTCACCGGTTTTGCGCCACTGGGTGTCGTACTGGTTGCTATGCTGGGTGTGGGCGTTGCAGAGCATTCGGGCTTTATTAATACCGGCCTTAAATTAATGCTCAAAGTAACGCCTAAAAAATTACTAACACCCTCAATTATTTTAGTGGCTATTGTGAGCCATACGGCTACCGATGCAGGATATGTGCTAGTTATTCCTCTTGCTGGGGTAATATTTTTTGCAGCTGGTCGTCATCCGCTTGCCGGTATTGCAGCCGCATTTGCCGGGGTAAGTGGTGGCTTTGGCGCTAACTTTATCCCATCTGGGATTGACCCATTACTGCAAAGCTTTACCCAAAGTGCAGCACAAATTATTAATCCAACAATGAGCATTAACCCGCTTAATAACTGGGGCTTTGCTTCAGCATCAAGCTTATTTATTGTGATGCTAGGTTGGTATATCACCGATAAAATTATTGAACCACGTTTAAAAAATTCACCAGTAGATGGTGAAACTCAAGACCTACCAGCATTTGAAGATGCTCGTAGTGACGAAAAACGTGCATTTCTTATTGCCAGTACCGTAATGATTGCAGGTATTGCATTATTAGCCTATGTATCTGCACCAGCTGATTCAGCGATGCGCAGCAGCGATGGCTCGTTAACAAACTTTAGTTCACCACTAATGCAATCAATAGTGCCACTGATATTTTTGTTATTTTGGATCCCAGGCGCAGTATATGGTTTTACCGTAGGCACCTTTAAAAGCTCTAAAGACATGATAGATGCGATGAGCAAGGCCATGAATGGTATGGCGTATTACATTGTTATGGCATTCTTTTGTTCATTATTTATTGCTGCATTTAGTAAATCAAACCTAGGTGCCTTACTGGCAATTGAAGGGGCTCAGGTATTAAAAGCAATGGAGTTACCGAGCTCTGTAACGGTGGTAGGGATTATTTTCCTAACTGGTTTTGTAAACTTGTTTGTTGGTTCAAGCTCGGCTAAGTGGGCACTATTAGGTCCGGTATTTGTACCTATGCTAATGCAGCTCGGTATTTCGCCAGACTTAACGCAAGCAGCGTACCGTGTGGGAGATTCTAGCTCTAATATTATCACCCCGCTAATGCCGGCTGTGATCCATTTCTGTGTTGATAGAATAAAATTTCAATATTAATCAACAATTAAAAGAATTCGTCAAAAACGTC
>NZ_JBEOOG010000071.1:0-21311 GCF_040308965.1 Pseudoalteromonas sp. MER144-MNA-CIBAN-0113 | reverse complement strand
TAGCTGATAGCTGATAGCTGATAGCTGATAGCTGATAGCTGATAGCTGATAGCTGATAGCTGATAGCTGATAGCTGAACTTATGAGATTTAAATGGAAAACAACTCAAACAACCTTAATCAAGCAAATACACCAATGCAAAACAACATTGCTGATGACGAAATAGACCTTCGCGAACTATTTACCGCTATTTGGCAAGGTAAATGGATCATTATCGCTATAACTACCCTATTTGCTGTGGCATCTGTTTTTTACGCCATTAATCAGCCAAATATTTATAAGTCTGAGGCGCTACTCGCACCCGCCGAGCAAGACCAACAAGGCGGTTTGGGAGCTCTAGCAGGTCAGTTTGGTGGCTTAGCAAGTTTAGCTGGGGTTAACTTAGGCGCCAGTGGTGGGGTTGATAAAACGCAAATGGCGCTTGAAGTACTAAAGTCGCGCCAATTTACCAGCGAGTTTATTCAAAAACACAATATACTGCCCGATTTAATGGCAGCTAAAACATGGAACCGTGAAACTAATACGGTTATTTACGACGAAGAGCTTTATATTGCAGAGCAAAATAAATGGATACGTAAAGTTGAATTACCCTTTAAATCCGAGCCTTCAATGCAAGAGGCGTATAAAGAATTTAGTAAAATTATTACTACAAATAAAAACACAGAAACTGGCATGGTCACAGTTGCCATAGAGCATGTATCACCCTTTATAGCAAAGCAATGGGTAGACTGGTTGGTGGTTGATTTAAATAAAACAATGAAAGAACGAGATGTGGTTGAGGCTAATAAAAGTACCCAGTTTTTAATGAATCAATTAGAAAATACTAAGATAGCAGATATTCGAACAGTACTTTACAAATTAGTAGAAGAGCAAGCAAAAACGATTATGTTTGCTAATGTGCGTGATGAATATGTATTTAAAACAATAGATCCTGCTTTGGTGCCAGAGGAGAAGTTTAAGCCTAAGCGAGCTTTATTTGTAGTTATAGGCACTCTACTTGGTGGGGTGCTGAGTGCGTTTTTTTCATTATTTAAGTACTTTATTAAAAAGAAATAGAATGAAAAATCTAGTTAAATTAAATTCTTACTTACTTCATGCCAGTTTTAGTTTTTTTGATAAAAGGAATAAAGATGTCTGTTGAAAAAAATATGGTGAAAACATTTAAGGAAAATAGTGAATTTTTATTTTCAGACAGCTTCAAATCTAAAAAAGAAGCCTTAAGACAAAATGTTATTTATGTTTTTTGTCCTCAAGCATTTGTAGATAAGATTAGTAAGATAACCGAAGATTATTCATTCGATATAATCATTAATAACTACAGTATTATAGATTTAACAAAAAAAGTAATATGTCACTATCAAAGTGCGCATTTAACAACAGAGCAAAGAAAATTTTTGGTAAATGCAACTGAATGTGGGGCTTGGGTTGAGCCTCTTGTTAGTTATTTAGATGAGCGTTTAAAATACACTGAAGTACGTTTATTGCATAGTAGCTATTTTTTACATCAAAAAGCATTTTCAATTTTATCAAACAAGCGTACTCAAGTGACCAAGAGGTTGCTTGATTTAACGAGTGCATTTTTGTTACTTATTGTTACGTTACCACTGGCCTTAATCGCTGCTGTTCTAATCAAGTTAGAAAGCCCTGGGCCTGTTTTATATAAGCAAAAACGTACTGGCCAATATAATAAAGAGTTTGAGGTTTATAAGTTTAGATCAATGCTTATTGATGCAGAGAAAAACGGTGCTCAATGGGCAAGTGAAAATGATACACGAATTACTAAAGTAGGAAAGTTTATCCGAAAAACGCGTATCGATGAGATTCCACAATTAATTAATGTTTTAAATGGGGATATGTCAATTGTTGGTCCGCGACCGGAACGAGAGGTTTTTATTCAAGTTTTAGAACAAGAAATCCCATATTATCGTTTCCGCCATGCTGTAAAACCAGGTGTAACTGGTCTTGCTCAGGTTAGTTACCCATATGGCGCTTCTGTTGAAGATGCTATTTGGAAGCACAAGTATGATATTCATTATATTAAACATCATTCATCAAAGTTAGATGTTAAAATTTTATTATTAACCGTGAAAACTGTTCTGTTTGGAATGGGCCGATAAACAAACTATATCAAAGAGATTAATTTTGAAAATATTAGTAACAGGTGGCGCAGGCTTTATTGGTTCAGCCGTTATACGCCATATTATCAAAGACACTCAAGACAGTGTATTGAATCTAGACAAGCTTACCTACGCAGGTAATTTACAGTCACTTGAATTTATAGAAGAGAGTGACCGTTATATATTTGAGCAAGTAGATATTTGTAACCGCACTGAATTGGATCGAGTATTAAAGCAATTTAAACCTGATGCAATTATGCATTTGGCTGCCGAAAGCCATGTTGATCGCTCAATTACCGGGCCTGCTGAGTTTATACAAACTAATATAGTTGGTACTTATAATTTGCTCGAGGCCGTTCGAGAATATTGGAATACGTTGGATGCAATTACTAAGCGGGCTTTTCGATTTCATCATATTTCAACAGATGAAGTGTATGGT
Organism: Pseudoalteromonas sp. MER144-MNA-CIBAN-0113; assembly: GCF_040308965.1. Taxonomy (NCBI): domain Bacteria; kingdom Pseudomonadati; phylum Pseudomonadota; class Gammaproteobacteria; order Alteromonadales; family Pseudoalteromonadaceae; genus Pseudoalteromonas; species Pseudoalteromonas sp. MER144-MNA-CIBAN-0113. The sequence continues at coordinate 18,756 of NZ_JBEOOG010000071.1, read as the reverse complement.
GACTTACCACATCCAGACGAGCAAGATGAAAATGCTTTAGATAAAGAACTTCCATTATTTACAGAGCAAACAGCTTATGCACCAAGTAGTCCATATTCAGCAAGTAAAGCATCAAGCGATCATTTAGTACGTGCATGGTTCCGTACTTATGGCTTACCTACTATAATTACAAATTGCTCGAATAATTATGGACCTTATCACTTTCCTGAAAAGTTAATTCCGCTAGTTATTCTTAATGCACTTGAGGGGAAAGAACTGCCAATTTATGGTAAAGGCGACCAAATTCGTGATTGGCTTTATGTAGAAGACCATGCCCGTGCCCTTTACAAAGTAGTAACTGAAGGTAAAGTTGGCGAAACATACAATATTGGTGGTCATAATGAAAAACAGAACATCGAAGTAGTAAATACTATTTGTAGTATTTTAGATGAATTGATGCCAAAAAAATTGAGTTATGTTGAACAAATCACGTATGTAACAGACCGCCCAGGGCACGACCGCCGTTATGCTATAGATGCATCAAAAATGAGTGAAGAGCTTAACTGGCAGCCTGTTGAAACTTTCGAAACCGGACTTCGTAAAACAGTTCAGTGGTACTTAGAAAACCAAGAGTGGTGTAAAAATGTGCAAGACGGCTCATACAAGCGCGAACGCTTAGGTGAACTAAATACACAAGTTGAAGGAGAGTAGTATGAGAGGAATTATCTTAGCTGGGGGTTCTGGTACACGCCTATATCCATTAACACGTGGCGTTTCAAAACAGCTATTACCAGTCTATGACAAGCCGATGGTTTACTATCCAATATCAACATTAATGTTAGCAGGCATCCGCGATATATTAATAATTACTACACCGGAAGATGACGAAAGCTTTAAGCGTTTATTAGGTGACGGTAGTGATTATGGTATAAATTTAAGTTACGCAGTACAGGCGTCACCAGATGGATTAGCTCAAGCATTTTTGATTGGTAAAGAGTTTATCGGTGGCGATAGTGTATGTTTAGTACTTGGCGATAATATTTTCTATGGTCAATCTTTTAGTAAAACGCTTAAAAACGCTGCAAGTCGAGATACTGGAGCAACGGTATTTGGTTATCAAGTTAAAGATCCAGAGCGGTTTGGTGTTGTTGAATTCGATAAGGATATGAAGGCAGTAACTATTGAAGAGAAACCAGAAAAGCCGAAGTCTAATTATGCAGTAACTGGGCTTTATTTTTACGACAATCGCGTGGTTGAATTTGCAAAAAAAGTAAAACCATCGCACCGTGGAGAGCTTGAAATAACAACATTAAATGAGATGTACTTAAACGATGGTACTCTGAATGTTGAATTACTGGGCCGTGGTTTTGCGTGGCTAGATACCGGCACTCATGAGAGCCTCCATGAAGCCTCTTCATTCGTACAAACTATCGAAAATGTACAAGGCTTAAAAGTTGCTTGTCTTGAAGAAATTGCATGGCGCAATAACTGGTTAAGTACAGAGCAGTTACTTAAAATAGCCAAACCAATGTTGAAAAATGAGTATGGGCAATACCTAAATCGTTTGGCCAAAGAGAAAAAGTAATGAAAGTACTTATTACTGGTAAAAATGGTCAGGTGGGGAGTTGTTTGATTTCACAACTAACCGCTATGCCTGCAATGGACTTTTTAGCATTAGGTCGTACAGAGTTAGATATTACTAATTCTGAAGAGGTTAATAGAATTGTAACTGAGTTTAGACCGAATGTTATTATTAATGCTGCGGCCTACACCGCAGTAGATAAAGCTGAGTCTGAGCAAAGTATAGCTCATGCGATTAACTGCCAAGGGCCTAAAAACCTAGCTGTAATTGCTAAAAAGATTAATGCTGTAATTATTCATATTTCAACTGATTACGTTTTTTCCGGTGATAAAGAAGGTTTATATACTGAAAGTGATAAAGTAAAACCGCAATGCATTTATGGTCAAACTAAACTTGCAGGAGAGCAAGCAGTAGCAGAAGCCTGTGATGAGCACATTATATTACGTACCGCATGGGTTTTTAGTGAGCACGGTAGTAACTTTGTGAAAACCATGCTTCGTTTAGCACAAACGCGCCTAACATTAGGTGTAGTTGGTGACCAGTTTGGCGGGCCAACTTATGCAGGTGATATAGCTGCTGCAATTATTGATATCGCCGAGCAGCTACAAAATGGTAGTCATCATTACGGGGTATATAATTACACAGGGTATCCATATGTTAGCTGGCAAGAGTTTGCAGTGCAGATATTCGAGAGTGCTTTAGCTAATAAGATGATTAATTTTCCTATTGCAGTAAACGCGATTACAACCGCAGAGTACCCAACACCAGCCAAACGTCCTGCCAACTCAAAACTAGATTGTTCTAAAATAGCCACCGACTTTAGTATTATTCAAAGCGACTGGCATGCAGCGTTGAAAGCACTCAAAAAATATCAATAGATAGGTTTTTTATGAAAGTAATAGATACAGAAATAGTGGATGTAAAAATTATTGAACCAACGAAGTTTGGAGATGAACGCGGTTTTTTTATGGAAACTTGGAATCAAAAGCAATTTGAAAGTTTAGTAACAAAAAAACCGACACAATTTGTGCAAGACAATCACTCTAAATCAAAACAAGGTATACTTAGAGGTTTACATTTTCAAAGAGAGAACACACAAGGTAAATTAGTGCGTGTGATCTCAGGGGAAGTTTTTGATGTTGCAGTTGATATACGTAAAAACTCTGCGACATTCGGGAAATGGGTTGGTATTTATTTAAGCGCTGAAAATAATCGCCAGCTTTGGGTTCCAGAAGGGTTTGCTCATGGTTTTTATGTTACGAGTGAAGAAGCTGAATTTGTATACAAGTGCACAAATTATTATCACCCTGAGTCAGAGGTATCAATTGCTTGGAATGATAAAGTTCTAGATATTAAGTGGCCAATATCGGGGTCACCTTTGTTATCAGAAAAAGATAGTAATGGGATAGAAATAAACTCTCTGTAATTAAATTGTTGTTTTTATTAGTAAATATAAGTAAAAAAACAGACTTATATGATTAGAATATAAAGGACCCAAATGAAAATTCTTGACTGTACATTAAGAGATGGTGGATATTACAATAATTGGGATTTTGAGCCAGAGTTAGTTCAAAGCTACTTACAGGCAGTCGCATTAAGTGGAATCTCATATGTCGAACTTGGCTTACGTAACTTCCCAAAAAATGAATTTTTAGGTCCATTTGCATATAGCTCTGAAAATTATTTAAAGACTTTAGAATTACCTGAAGGGGTAACTTATGGAGTAATGGTTGACGCAAAAACTATTTTATCTAGTCAATTGAGTATAGAAGCTGCTGTAAATGCACTATTTTGCGAAGAGAAAAATAGTTGCGTTAGCCTTGTGCGAATAGCAGCTCACTTTCATGAAGTCGAAGAATCTAAAGAAATAGCAAACCAACTAAAAAGTAAAGGCTATATCGTTGGTTACAACCTTATGCAAGCGGGTGGAAAGCCTGATTTAGAAATAGAAGAAAAAGCTAAAGAAATTAGTCAATGGGGAAGCGTGGATGCTCTTTATTTTGCTGATTCACTAGGGAATATGGACGCCAACGAAGTTCAACGAATAGTTAGGCTAATCCAAAAACATTGGCATGGTGAAATGGGAATACATACTCATGATAACATGGGGTGTGGTCTTGCAAATAGCTTAACTGCACTTGAAGCAGGAGTTGAGTGGCTTGACTCTACTGTTACAGGTATGGGACGAGGTGCTGGTAATACTCAAACAGAAAATTTAATGGCTGTATTAGCTGAAAAATATGTAGAACTGAAGCCAAATAAAATATATGAGTTAGTCATTCGTTATTTTGAGTCAATGCAAAAGCAATATGGCTGGGGGACTAACTTATTATATTTTTTAGGTGCACAGCAGAGTGTTCACCCCACCTATATACAAAACCTGTTATCAAACACACATATAGGGAAAGATGAAGTTGTTGGTGCTTTACAATACTTACTCCAACTAAACGGCACTAGTAAGTATGACGGTTCTGTATTAGAAGCTGCATTGAGTCTTAACAATAATACTTCAGAAGTTACAGGAGATGATGTCAGTGGCTTACTTGATGGTAGAGAAGTTCTATTAATCACTAATGCGAATTCTGTAGCTAAGCATAAGAAAGCTCTTGAGCTGTACATTAAAAATAATAAACCAATTGTGATCTCATTGAACATAAACAAAGTGCTAGATGATAATTTTGTAGATTATATTGCAATCACACACAACCTTAAATTTTTAACTGAAAAAGAGAATTACTCTAATTTAAGTAAGCCAATAATTTACCCCGCTCATCGTTTTCCAGCCCAAGATGTTGAGCTTTTGGCCGATAATGGAAACATCAATTACGGTGTTGATATTGCTGATAACACCTTTAAAGCTGGAAAAACATTTTGTCTAATTCCGTCTGAACTAACAATAGCTTATGGCTTAGCTTTTTCGATAGCTGCAGGTGCTAATAAAGTTACCTTTGCTGGAGTTGATGGTTATAATTCAAATGACTCAAGACACTTAGAGATGATTGAGTTCTTCGATACTATTGGAAATGATCTACAAGATAACCTTGAGTTTATATCAATAACTCCAACAACTTACCCTATTAAAAAGGGAAGCGTATATGCTTATATTTGAGCCATACGATCTGATTATATTTGACTGTGACGGTGTTCTTCTTGATTCTAATAATATGAAAGTGGCTGCTATGAGAGCAGCCTTGTCACTTTCAAATTACTTTTCAGACACACAGGTAGAGGCATTAACGTCACAATTCAAAGAGAACTTTGGCATGAGTCGTTACCATCATGTTGTTAGTTTTACAGAAACACTAGATATTGAAGGCGCCGAAAAACAAAAGTTAGAAGAGATGCTTTTATTAGCGTATGCAGAGCAAGTTGATAAATTCTATTTAGAAGTACCTGAAGCTTTAGGAATAAAAAGTACACTTTCCTCGCTAAAAGGTAAGCTTATGTACGTGGCTTCAGGGTCGGAACAGGAGCAGCTAAGAACAGTATTAGAAAAAAGGAATTTTTCTAATTATTTTATTGAAGTTCTAGGCAGTCCAGTATCAAAGTATCAGAATATTAAAAATATTTTAAATAGTGTGAGCCATATTAGTGCTGTGATGGTCGGTGATGCTCTTGCTGACTATGAAGCGGCTAAGAAAAACAATATAGATTTTATCTTCTATGCACCATTATCAAATGTTAAACAAAGTATGCTTGAGTTAAGTCAAAAACATGACTTTAAAGTTATACATAGTTTTAAGGGTTAACATGTCACTTAGTTACGCAATCGTTATTCCAGCTCGCTACGAGTCTAGCCGCTTCCCGGGTAAACCATTAACTATTATTGATGGCAAACCGATGATACAACATGTATGGGAGCGATGTTGTTGTGCTGTTGACAAAGAATTAGTGTACATAGCTACTGATAATATTAAAATTGCCAATGCAGTAACAGAGTTTGGAGGCAAGTTTATCATGACTTCCTCACAGTGTTTAACGGGCACAGATCGACTTGCAGAGGCTAATGAAGTACTCAATTGTGATTTCATAATTAATGTACAAGGAGACGAGCCTTTAATCGATCCTAAAGACATAGTAACAGTAATAAATGAATACACTAGGCTGCCAAATAGAGTCATTAATGCTATGTCATTAATTGAGGATGAAGATGAATTTAGATCACCTAACATCCCTAAAGTAGTTGTGAGTAGCTCAAATAGATTAATGTATATGAGCCGTTCGCCAATACCTATGTCAAAGACAAATGAGTTTGCTTTTGGCTATAAACAGGTGTGTATTTATGCTTTTTCTAAAGAGCACTTAAGGTTTTTTATGGCTCATGCTGAAAAGTCTAAAGTAGAGGAAGTAGAGGATATTGAAATACTAAGGTTTATAGAGAGTGATATAAGCGTACAAATGGTTGAAGTAGCCAGTTCAAGTATTGCTGTAGATATCCCAGAAGATGTAAATAAGGTCATTTCCAAAATTAAAGCCAATAAAAAACTAGGCTAATTTGCAGAGATGAAAAATACAAAATATCTTATGCTACAAGATGCTTTAAAAAAAGTATTAACTATTGTCTTGTTTATTTTCTTAGTGAGAAACTTTCCTGAAGAGGAGTTCGGTACTTACCAACAAGTATTATTGGTTGTTAGTTTAGCTTCTATTTTATTTAGTGCAGGTGTACCAGTATCATTAACTTACTTTTATGGGCAATACGCTAAGTACTCGCAGCGACAGCAAATATTTAAACGTTTTTTTATTTTCCAACTCCTTTTACTCTGCTTGGGCGCTATTTTATTAGCTTTATTTGCAAAACCTTTAGCTGAACTTATTAATAATCCTTTGATTGAAAAATTCATCGTCATTATATTAGTACTTTTTGTGACTACAGCGACATTTGAATATTTTAAAAATTTGAGTGTAATAACAGGAGGTTTAAAAGGGTATTTATATTTAACAACATCAATACAGCTAATTACCGTACTTATAAATATATTTATTGTTATATTCTTAGAAAATTTAGCTTATGTACTGTTTTTTTCGGCTTTTAGTAATCTACTTTTATTTCTATTTTTACTATATGTAAATAAAAATAGTTTTTTATTGAGGGTTAACAGAGGGTTCGTTTCTTCTGTTGAGATTAAATATATAATAGCGATGGGATCCGTCTCTTTAGTTGCTGTTTTAAATGGTTATATTGACCAGCTAATGGTGTCTTTTTTGATGGACGCGAGTAGCTTTGCTACTTTAAAAGTAGGAGCTTTTCAAATCCCATTTATTAGTATTATTACAGGCTCATTATTGACTGCGATGATACCTGTTATTTCTAAATTAATACGCTCAAATGACACTAACGGCGTTATTGCTGTGTGGAAGGAGTCGATAGAAAAAGCGACAGTATTGCTGGTGCCCATCGTTATATTTTGTTTAATTTACAGTAATGAAATAATTTTAACTTTATTTGGCGAAAAGTACGAAAACTCAGTTATTGTTTTTCAGGTCTATATGTTTCAATGGTTGAGGGCTGTTGTTATTTTTGGTGGTGTAATGGGAGCTATAGGGTTAGAAAAAGCACTGTTTAAAAATACGCTAGTAACAACTATATTAAATGTGGTATTGAATTATTTTTTAATTTCAAAATATGGCGTTATTGGGGCCGCTTTCGCGACCACATTTCTAAACTTTTTTGGTGCTTACTTACTCATAAAACCAATAAATAAAAGGTTTAAGGTTAAATTTTCCTCTTATTTCCCAACTAAAATATATATAACTTCAACTTTATTATCTGTTGGATTGGCATTCTTATTGAAATCTTATAATTTACTTTTTGAAGTTAATATATTTTCTCTAGGAATTATCGCGATTGTTTTTTATATATTAATGATTATTATCCAAATGAAAGTTTTTTATAAAAAAGTGTCATTACTTCAGTTAAAGGAAATGATTTGAAGAAGCTATTTGATAAGTATAAAACAGTGAAAAAACAATTGGCCTATGACCATAAAGGTTATCCAATCGAGAATATAGTATCTCTTGAATTGATTTCTTTGATTTATAAAAGAGAAAATTTCAATATTCGTCGAAGTTTGGTTTATTTTTTTGCGGTTCGTAAAATTAAAATACCGACGCAGAAAAAAGCACTTTTTTCTATAGGTGATTATAATCGCAAAGATTATTATGAGCTTTTAAAGCATGTTATGACAAGCTACCAAAATGAAAGTGATCTTGTTGATTTATCGAATTCTAAACGAAGTCTTATATTCTCGCTGTCCAATATATTTTCAGCATTTAAGATTGTCTTTTTTAGAAAGCTTGAGTTGAATTTTTTATCGAAAATAACCTTGGCAGCTTCAATAGCACATAACCTTAATAATATTGATTTTTTAGAAAAGCAAACACCGACTAACATTAAGCTTTTTTGTGCATTTTGCAGTAACCTTAATGAAGAAGCTGTACTAAATTACTTTTTCAAAAAAAACAATATACCTACCTATTCTTTACAGCATGGGTTGTGGTTTATTTATGATATCCCGCCGATAGACGCTATTGCTTATGAGAATGTTGTTGCTGATAAGTTACTTTGTTGGGGAGAGTATACCCGTGATGAATTCATAAAATATGGTATGGACGAGCGCAGGCTTGTAGTTGCAGGTTACCCTAAAAAAACAGCTCCATTGATTTTACCTAAAAAAAGCCATAAAAAATTAAGAGTGCTCGTGTTGCTGGCTAGGAGTCAATTTGATGAAAATAATCTCAACTTAATCTCCTTGCTTTCTCAGTCGACTTTGAATATAGAGTTTGAATTTAAGCTTCATCCAGCGTTGATAGTTGAGAAGTATTCAGAACAGCTTAAGTTTGAAAGCTTTAATTTTGCGCCTACAGGTACAGTACAAGAGTTATTAAATTTAAACCGCTATGACTGTTCTATTTCTTATAATTCTACAGCTTACTATGATAGTTACATAAATAACTGCATCTGCTTAAGGTATCGAGATGCTGACGCTGATAACGCTATTAGCGTGCTTGATGATAGCTTTACTTCTGTCTCTGAATTTGAAAGTAAAATTAACTTAGTGCTTACTGCACAAAGTGACGAAAAGGTTTGGACGGAAATTGAAAAAAACCTTACATATATATTAGGCTATAGGATCAACAATTATGAAAGTTTTTCTTAAATTTAAAAAGTTGTTATTGTTGTCTGTGTCTCTTAAAAAGCGTTATATAGCGCATTTGTGGCTATTGGCCAAAGGTGCATTAATTTATCGCTTTATATTTAGTCATTATGGTAAAGGAAGTATTGTATACAAACCTTTGTTTATAAGCTATGAGGCAGTAAAACTTGGTGAAAACGTATCAATTGGAGAGCATGCCCGAATAGAAGCAATAGATAGCTGGCTCGAAAGAAAATATACTCCTTCTATTTTAATTGAAAGCGGTGTACGCATTGAGCAGCGCTGTCATATTACCGCTGCAGGCCAGCTAGTTATTGGCAAAAACTCGTTAATATCATTCGATGTTATGATTCAAGATACCGATCATGAGTATCAAAATATTGAACTCCCGGTTAGTCAGCAGCCTCTGATCGTGAACAAAACTATAATTGGTGAGAGTTGTTTTATTGGCAGTGGTGCGAAAATAAGTGCCGGGACTACACTTGGAAAACATTGTGTTGTGGGTGCTAATGCTGTGGTTCGTGGCGATTTCCCTGACTATTGCGTTATTGTTGGAATACCTGCAAAGATTGTAAAAAGATATAATTTAGCTACGCAAGCGTGGCAAAAAACAAACTCTTTAGGGGACTTTGTTTAGGTCCTCGGTTGAAACAAAATACTTAAAGGTAAATGGTGGTGTGGTGTTAAATTATACAGTTATTGGTGGGCGTGGCTTTATTGGTAATGAAGTCTCAAAAAAGTTACTTGAAAATAACCATTCTATATATATTCCAGAAAGAAACGATATTGATTTGTTTTCTAAGCCATTAGGCACTGTAATTTTTTGTGCAGGGGCTGGTGATTGTAAAAATGCACCCTTGCAGGTTTTTAAGTCAAATTCATTATTGTTAGCTGAAATATTAGAGAAAGCGTCATTCGATAAACTGATTTATATTTCATCTACTCGCCTTTATATGGGGCAGGACAATACCCAAGAAAATGCAAATTTAGTAGTTTCTCATGGAGATGAAAGGCGTTTATTTAATTTATCTAAGTTAATTTCTGAAGAGCTCTGTTTGTTAAGCTCTAAAAAGGTTGTTATTATTCGACCCTCAAATGTTTATGGCTTGGCATTGAATAGCCCCCTTTTCTTACCTGCAATTACTCGTAACGCAATAAATAATAAACATGTTGATATGTATGTTACACCCGAATATGCAAAAGATTATATTTCTATCACTGATCTTGTTGATGCTATTTATCAACTTGCTGAAAAAGATAATCTAAGTGAAACAGTTTATAATATTGCGTCGGGTATAAATACAAAAGCTAAAGATATAGCTAATGTTCTGGAAAGTGAAACTGGTTGCAATATTAATTGGATAAATGGCTGTGTAGATGAGTATTTTCCAGTTAATGATATCTCTCGACTAAAAAAAGAAATAACATTTAATCCTCGAAATGTATTAGATGATATGAAAATTATGATTGATGATTTTAAAGATAAATTAATTTAGGTATTTCGAAGGTATTAAAATGGATTTTCAAGGTCGCAAAATATTATTTATAGGTATTGGCTTTTATGATTATGACAAATTAATTGTTGAAAAATTAGAGAACAAAGGAGCGGTAGTTAATTATATCTGCCAATCTCATCGTAATAGAGTAATGAACCAATTTGCTAAGTTTAAATCTTCGAGCCATATAGAAAAAAAGTACTCAGAAAAGTATCTGTTTCTTCAGTTAGATAATCAAGCAAACTATGATTACATCTTCGTAATTAAAGGTGATAGGCTTTGTTCTCAACATATTGACATGTTGAAAAAAAATAACCCAAACGCTACTTTTTTCTTATATCATTGGGATAGTATTAGAAGGGTTGAAGGGGGGGCAAAAATTGCGAGTTTATTCGATAGAGTATGTAGCTTTGATCGTTTAGACTGCAATAAATATTCATTTGATTTTATCCCCCTTTTTTATAGAAATAGAATTGAACGAAAAGCTACTTATAAATATGATATTTCTTTTGTGGGCTGGTTGCACTTTAACCGTTTAGACTTGTTAAAAGATATTGCATTAAAAATGGATGTTGTAAATAAGAGCTATAAATTCTATTTGTTTACGAATCTAATAAACTGGCTTAGGTTAAATATTCTAAAAAGAATAACATTTATCCACAGAAAAACTTTAGCTTATAGTGAATATTCGGAAATTGTGAGTAATTCTAATGCGATTTTAGATTTCCATCATCCAAAGCAAGATGGGCTTACAATGCGAACAATTGAAGCATTAGGTGCAAATAGAAAAATTATTACGACAAATTCAGATATTAGGCATTACGATTTTTATGAATTTAAAAATGTATTTATTTTAGATGATGATGTAGAAATACAGAGCCTTATTAACTTTATTAATGAGGATTTCTCGCCTGTTCCTGAGTCTATTCTATATCAATACTCGATAGATGCATGGCTTGATAAAATATTTTCTTTTTAGCGCTTTGCTATTGGCTCTAATGTTGTAAGGTGGGCTTTGTCGCTGAGAGTCATGCCATACAAAAGGTGGGTTTTAAAATGCATCTTTTTTCTATTAAAATAATTTATAAGTAGCTACCAGTGATAAACTCTTTTCTTTTTGTAATCATCACCTTTGTCGTCACTAGAAATCTACCTTTTTCTATCCTTGCACCTATCGCTAATTTTTGCGTCTTGTGTCTTGTCATAATTGGCTTTCTTCATTGGTTTAAAAAAAGAGACAAATATATCGGTTTAGCTTTTTTACTGATTACATTTCTCGCTTCATATAGCTTATTCTTTTTAAAAAATGATCCATTGCTTATTATGCGGTTTTATATAATTTTACTGTCTTTATTATGTGTACACTTCATTCAATTTAATAGCCTAAGAGCATTAAATATCGTGATTGGACTACATATTCTTCAAGGTATTATTATTATAACGATATCTTTGTACCTCTATGCCAGTTGGAAAGTATCAAATTATTTACCAATTAGGCATTGGTTTTTAAATAATGGTTTTGGTGATGTGTATACATATGGAAACGGCTTCTTTCGAGTTCAAATTAAAGGAAATGCCCTAATCACTTTTTTTGCCATGGTATCGAATTTTTTATATTTGAAAACACATCAAAAAAAGTATCGATTTAGTGAAGCCTTCCTTTTGGTTGCAACACTCTTTGCTGGCAACTTTATGTACCTAATTGGTTGCGGTTTTTATTACATTTGTACTTTTTTGATGCAAACTAACTATTTAAGTAAGGTTAGGGGGTTAAAAAATATAACGTTATTGTTTGTGTCTATTTTAATCATACCGATAGCGGTTACCTCCGCTGTGAATGTGATTGAAAAAAAGTCCACAGGGGAAGTCTCATCTATAGGCACTCGTATAGATCAGGCTGAAGTATTGCTTTCTGATATGAGCGATGATGTATTTACTGTACTGGCTGGTAAGGGGCTGGGTAACACACTCAATGTTACAACAAGTGCCAGAGATTATACCGGTGATATTTATTTTGAATTACAAGGAGTCTACTTTTTAAATCAATTAGGCTTTATCTTTTTAGCATTATATATATTAGCTTTGTTTTATCTCTATAGTAAATTTATATATTTTAATCATCTAGGTTTAATTTATTTATCCTATGTTGGTTATGCTATATCAAACCCGTACATTTTGGATACTAATCATATAATTGTAATTATAACACTCTGTTTATTAAGTAGGTTAATCAGAGCCAATATGTTAGTAACTGGGAAAGTTTAGTAGGAATGTATATTAAGTAGTTTTAGTGTTTATAAATAGAAAAAATTAAAGTGTAAATCTTACTGATTTTTTCTTAGATGTTTACTAAGGCAAGTGTTTATTTATATAAATGTGATTGAGTTATAATTATGAATGAAAAAGTTTTTTCTGTATTAGTCTTATATAATGCAACCCAAACTGAAGCTGAAGTAGCTGTTAATAGATTGGTTGAGTTGGGTACACAAGTGGTTGTCTGTAATAATTCAAAATATGATGTTGAAATAAATATAAGCGATTGTGTAAAAGTATTTAATTTTAGGGAAAATTTAGGAATTGCAAAAGCTCAGTCATTAGGAATGGATTGGGCTTTTAATAATGGTGCTGAATTTGTATTACAGATGGATCAAGACAGTGAACCTGATAGAAATCTACCTAGTAAATTACTAGAGTGTTATCATGAATTAACACAAAATAATTATTTTGTAGGTTTAGTTGGGTGTCAGGACTATGATAAAGATACGTTAGAAGTCAATGAAGCCAAGGTTTCTAAAGGGCAAAGTGTTTATTGTTCAGAGTATATCTCCGTGTCTAGTGTATTAAGCTCAGGTAGCCTAATACCAAAAGAAGTATACCTGCAGGTTGGAGGCATGGATGACGATTTATTTATAGATGCAGTTGATTTTGAATACTGCTGGAGAATCAAAGCTGCCGGCTATTTAGTTATAAAAAATAACAAAGCAAAACTTGCTCATAAATTAGGCGATGGAAGTAAGAAAATATTGCTTTGTATTAATGTAGGTGTTTGTAGTCCTATTCGACATTATTACCAGTTTAGAAATACACTACTTTTAATGAAACGTGTTTACGTGCCTATTTATTGGAAAATATCTAGTTTAGCTAAGCTAATTTTCAAATTATTTATTTACCCATTTACATTACCAGATGGGTATTTACGGTTTAAGTATATGATCAAAGGTATTCAGCATAGCTTTGCAGGACATGTGGGTAAAATTAAATGAGTTTTTCTGTTTTAATGTCGGTTTACCATAAAGAAAATCCGTTTTTTTTAAGTGATGCGCTGAATAGTGTTCATAGCCAAACGGTTCAAGCAACAGAAATCGTGCTTGTACAAGATGGACCTTTAACAGCAGATTTATATAGTGTAATTAATAGCTGGAAAAGTAAGTTAAATATAATTGATGTTGTTATAGCTAGTAACGTCGGGTTGGGGGAAGCGCTTAATCAAGGTTTGCAGCATTGTAGCTATGCATTAGTAGCAAGAATGGATACTGATGATATCGCAATCCCAGTGCGCTTTGAAAAACAACTAGCTGCTTTTGAATCACAAAAAATAGATGTTTGTGGTTCGTGGATTAGTGAATTTGACAATGATTCGAGTTCAATATTGTCTATAAGGCAAGTACCAGAAAGCCACGCTGACATAATAAAGTTTGCGAGGACAAAAAATCCTATGAATCACCCATCCGTTATGTTTAAAAAAACAACGATAGTAGAAAGTGGTGGTTATCAAAATGTGCTGTACTTTGAAGATTATTATTTATGGTTAAGCCTTATTAAAAACGGTGCAATTTTTTATAATATACCTACTCCACTTGTCCATATGCGAGCTGGATTTAATCAACTCTCTAGAAGAAGTGGGTATTTATATTTTAAACGAGAATTTAACTTTTATAAAAACTGTTATAAAAAGAAGTTGTTACCTTTAAAGGACGTGCTTAAAAATATGGTTTTAAGAATGCCATTAAGACTTTTACCTAAAGCTATAATTTCCAAAATTTATTTATTACTGAGAAGTTAGAGTGATATTTAAGATGATAAATGAAATTATGGTCCCTAATATCAAAAATTAAAGGACTATTTGTGAAAGCTGTAATTCCTGTTGCCGGTTTAGGCACCCGTATGTTGCCAATGACTAAGGCAATCCCTAAAGAAATGCTCCCCTTGGTTGATAAACCGCTGATTCAATACATAGTAAATGAATGTGTGGCGGCGGGTATTAAAGAAATTGTGCTCGTAACACATAGCTCTAAAAATGCCATTGAAAACCATTTTGATACCAGTTTTGAGTTAGAAGCCACGTTAGAAAAACGCGTAAAACGTACCTTACTTGAAGAAGTGCGCTCTATTTGCCCAGCCGATGTAACCATTATGCATGTACGCCAAGGTGAAGCTAAAGGCTTAGGGCACGCTATTTTATGTGCCAAGCCAATAGTTGGTGATAGTGACTTTGTTGTGGTTTTACCCGATGTAATTTTAGATGCTTATACGGCAGATCAAAAAACTGAAAACTTAGCGGCGATGATCGCACGTTTTAAGCAAACCCATGCCAGCCAAATTATGTTAGAGCCCGTTGCTATTGAAGATGTAAGTAAGTACGGCATTGCTGATATTAATGGTGTAGAGCTTGCTGCTGGTGAAAGTGCAGCAATTAAAAAAATGGTTGAAAAACCAGCCGCAGAGGTTGCTCCTTCAAACTTAGCCGTTGTTGGTCGTTATGTTTTAAGTAAAAATATTTGGCCATTACTCGCTAAAACACATGTAGGCGCAGGTGATGAAATACAGCTAACAGATGCTATTGATGCATTATTGGCTATTGATACGGTAGAAGCGTTTCATATGAGTGGCCGCTCACACGACTGTGGCGATAAACTCGGTTATTTAAAAGCGATTGTAGAATACAGCATGCGTGATGCTAAGCTTGGCGACGAATTTAGTAAATACTTAACTACGCTTGTGAATGATGACGCACAAACTAATAATGTCGTTAATCTATAATAATATTAGTTTAAAGTTTGATGCTATGAGCTCTAAGCTATTTAGCATATAGCAAAAGCCTAATTAACCTGAACTCCGGATAATAAATCCATCTCAAGCAGCTATTTTCAGCGCTAACTGCGTTGAATTTACTTGCAATAGGCTAGCTATTGACGCGTAATTTCGCCTTGTTTTCACTAAAAATCTCTAGCTTGAGAAAATAAACATAAATATCATTTTGGTTCAATATGTTAGTAAATCTCTTAACCAGAGTTCAGGTTAATTATGGCGCGGCTTTAAGCCGCGCTTTTTTATTTTTAACCTTGCTTTATTTTAAATAATTTAAACTGATTAAATATAAAGGAATAATCATGTCACGTAAGTATTTTGGTACCGATGGTGTAAGAGGCAAAGTCGGCACGTTTCCAATCACGCCTGATTTTGCAATGAAACTTGGTTGGGCTGCAGGGACGGTTTTAGCCTCAAGCGGTACTAAAGAAATTTTAATAGGTAAAGATACACGCAATAGCGGCTATATGTTTGAGTCGGCCATGGAGGCAGGCCTTTCTGCTGCGGGTGTTAATGTAGCCTTTGTTGGGCCTATGCCAACGCCAGCTGTTGCCTATTTAGCATCAACCTTTAGAGCCGATGCCGGTGTAGTAATTAGTGCATCACATAATCCATTTTATGATAATGGTATTAAGTTTTTTAATAACTATGGCACTAAGCTAAACGACGAACAAGAGCTTGAAATTGAAGCCTTACTAGAGCAGGCATTAAACAACAATGTCATGCAATGTGTCAGCTCTGAGTTGTTAGGTAAAGCTAGGCGTATTAACGATGCCGCAGGCCGTTATATTGAGTTTTGTAAAGGCGTATTTCCAAAAGAGTTAACACTTGAAGGGTTAAAAATTGTTGTAGATAGCGCCAATGGCGCTGCTTATCATATTGCATCTAATGTATATGCAGAGCTAGGTGCAGAGGTTATTAGCATTAATGATAAGCCTAATGGTTTAAATATTAACGAGCAATGTGGTGCAACACACTTAGATAGCTTACAAGCCGCTGTATTAGAGCACAAAGCCGATTTAGGTATAGCGCTCGACGGCGATGCCGATAGATTAATGCTAGTAGACGATTTAGGTGCAGTAGTTGATGGTGACCAAATACTTTATATTTTAGCTAAAGCAGCCAAGCTTCAAGGTACTCTGAATGGTGGTGTAGTTGGTACGTTAATGTCTAACTTAGGCTTAGAGCTAGCACTCAAGCAAATGGATATTCCATTTAAGCGCGCTAAAGTAGGTGACCGATACGTGGTTGAGCAGTTAAAACACACCGGGTGGAAGTTAGGCGGTGAAGGTTCAGGCCATATTTTACATTTAGACTATGCGACTACAGGTGACGGCATTGTAGCCTCACTGTTAGTGCTAACAGCACTTATTCAGCAAAAGCAGTCTTTAAGGGACTATGTTTCTGGCATGCAAAAACTACCGCAAGTACTTTTAAATGTGCGTTTAACACAAAATAATGCCGATGAAATACTCAATACCGATGGGGTTAAACAAGCTGTAGTCGAATCTGAAACCGTACTTGCAGATACAGGGCGTGTTTTACTTCGTAAATCAGGCACTGAGCCGCTTATTCGTGTCATGGTTGAATCAACAGACTCTGTTGCATCACAAGCTCAGGCTGAGCATATAGCTGCTGCAATTAATAAACTACTTTGAGCTATGGTTACTTAAAAGCGATTGTATAATACAGCATGCGCCATGAAACGTTAGGTGCTGAGTTTACTGAGTATATGAAAGAGTTGGTTAAAGGGTAACGGGCGACGGGCATCGGGTAACGAGCTACGAGCTTCAGGCCTCCAGCCTCAAACCTAAATCCTAATACCGACGCGGGGTGAACCCGCCTACGGGTAGGATTAATATAGAGTTTTATTGTAGGCGGGGCTTTATGCCGCGCAGGCTGTTTGAAATGTTGTGAAAGTGCGCGAGGTAAACTCCCGCCTACAGGTAGGATTAATATAGAGCTTTATTGTAGGCGGGGCTTTATGCCGCGCAGGTTATTTGAAATGTTGTGAAAGTGCGCGAGGTAAACTCCCGCCTACGGGTAGGTAATATGGCTGTTTGAATGTAGGCGGGGCTTTATGCCGCGCAGGTTATTTGAAATGTTGTGAAAATGCGCGAGGTAAACTCCCGCCTACAGGTAGGATTAATATAGAGCTTTATTGTAGGCGGGGCTTTATGCCGCGCAGGCTGTTTGAAATGTTGTGAAAATGCGCGAGGTAAACTCCCGCCTACGGGTAGGATTAATATAGAGTTTTATTGTAGATACCATCTCTCTTTATAGGCTTCAAGATCGTATTTAACTTTCTTGGAGCTTAAACGCTTCTTGATTTTTTATTACACCAAAACATATATGAATGAGTTTACGCATATTGGCGCCAATGATTTGCATCGACGTTTTGCCATTATTCAGCAAGGCTATTTTTTGCTGTTGTATCTTATAATTCCACTGCCCAGCGACTACTGCTGCCATATAAAGTTTACTTCTTATTTTTGAGGGCCCTAGCTTGCTCATAGTTGTACGGCCCTTCATTTTCCCAGACTCATGCAGCCGCGGTATTAAGCCACAGTAGGCAGCAGCTTGCTTAGCTCTGCTGAAATTTTTAGCGGCGAATATATACGTCAGCTCCCGAGACATAACAGGCCCAATACCGGGGATTGTTTCTAGTAACGTTCTATTCTTCTTTAAGTCAGGAAAGCTATTTATGTGACTATCAATATCTGACTTAAGTTTTTTTATCTCATCATCTAGAAAGTTAATCGTTTCTTTTAATGATTGAGTGACTCGCTCAGATGTCGCATTAAACTCACTTGCTTCTAATCGATTCTGCTCTCGTTGTTTATTGGACTCCAATGCATCAAGTCGACGCAGTAAGGCTTTAAGCTCTCTAATTTCCTTTGCTTCAGGTTGCCAGAAGTTAACGGTTGATTGCTTAGCATAACCGTAGCTTGCAAGCATTATCGCATCTGACCTATCTGTTTTATGAACAACATTTAGAGCCTCAGCATATTTTTTTGCTTTGCTAGGGTTAGCGAGAATAATATTGAATCCTTGCTGGTATAAAAAGTACATTAACGGCTCATGGTAAACACCGGTTGGCTCTACCGTGATAACGATTTCCTCAGCTATAGTTTTGGTTGTACTTAAAAGCCACTGCTTAATTTCCTTGAAAGCTAGGTGGTTATTTTTAAATACTTTTGTTTTCTTTTTATTGGTGATTGGATCTCTCAGCCAACATAAATCAACTTTATCTTTACTGATATCAAAACCAATAAACATCATCTCTACTTACTCCCCTTGTACATACAGCATCAACTTAATCTAAGAGTGCTTGGATACCATTCAGTTTGTTGAGAATTGGAAGCTAGGGCTTAATCGTAACCGTCGGCTAAACCACACCTAAACATTTATTTTATATTCGCTAAGCTCATTTCTTTTTAATCACAGGAGTGAG
>NZ_JBEOOG010000070.1:0-21867 GCF_040308965.1 Pseudoalteromonas sp. MER144-MNA-CIBAN-0113 | reverse complement strand
AACATCCTATGTGCTTTTATATTTTTTGGGGTAGTGGTTAGCAATACATATTTTCAGTGGTTTATTCATTATCACCACTAAAAAGCTAACTACTGGGTTGTATCTCTAAGTAGCTGTTAATGGTTGACTCGAGTTTTTTGTAGCTAGTTTGAATGAGCTCTAATTTATTCTTCATACTGCCCATGGCATTTTCACTGGCCATTACTTCTAACTCATCAAATAATTTATGTAAATTAGCTGCACCTACATCACCCGATGAGCCTTTCAAGCTATGACTTAGTTTTGATATTTGCGATAAATTATTGTTATTTATTGCATCCTCAAGTTCTTCTAGTTTGACTGGTGTACTCTGAAGGTATAATTCACATACTTTTATAAGCAGATTTTCATTATTTAATAACCGGGATAACGCGTTATCTTTATCCCAATCAGGTAAACTTTGACTATCTAAAGTATCAGGAGTTGGTTTATTAAATTCGTTAAGCTGATTATTTTCCAATAGAGCTTCTTTCATAAAAGTTGAAGACAACCACTTTGTAGCCGTTGCAACTAATACCTCTGCAGAGATAGGTTTAGTGATGTAATCACTCATTCCGGCATCTAGGCATTTTTGTCTTTCACCCATCATTGCATTAGCGGTCATAGCGACTATGGGAATATTGATATTTTGAGGCGTTGCTTCACCAGCCCTTATTTTTTTTGCTGCATCATAACCATTCAATATTGGCATTTGGCAGTCCATAAATACACAGTGGTATTGATGATTATTGGCCACCGAGTTAACAAGTTTTTCTATTGCTTGTTGGCCATTTGACGCGGTATCTATCTCTAATGATAGGCATGATAAAATGCCCGCGGCTACTTCTATATTTATGTCGTTATCATCAACGATAAGAACATGCGCCCCCTTAAAGTCAGAATTATCAGTTTTAACTGAGTCTGATTCACGGCGTTTATTAATGCTATTTTCACTTATTTTATTTTCAATGCTGCGCTCATCGGCTACTGTTTTTAAAAACTCTGAAATAAGTATTGGCTTAGAAAGTAAGCTGGCTTGCATGTGTCTAGTTTTAATTTGCGGATAACCGCGATTTGCTAATAAAATAACTTTAATTGCATGATGATTAGCAATAGATGACCACATTTCATCTAAACGTTTTAATAATGTGTCGTCTTGTTCAATAAGTATAAAGTCAGGTAAAGACACGTTTTCTATATCATCTGATAAAAGAGATTGTTGTAACTGTTCAGATGAAAAGCTGTTTCCAGAAAAAGCGGCTATTAAATTATTTATGCTGTCGGCTAGCTCGTTATTTTTAGTCACAATAGCAAAGCTTTTGTTTTTTAATCGTGGGGTAAAACTATAATGAGTTGTATCAGCATTGCTCAGTGTTAGTTTTATGTGAAAACTACTACCTAGTGACTTTTCTGACTCAAAGCTAATTTCTCCGCCTAGCAGGTTACAAAGCTGTCTGCATATAGAAAGCCCCAGCCCTGTTCCACCAAATTTAGATGCCACGCTTTTGTCTTCTTGGGAAAAGGCGGTAAATAATTTGCTCTGGTTTTCTTGTGCAATGCCTACACCGCTATCGGTAACATTTACATGAACAGTCACATTATCATTGCTTGTTTGCTCGCAATAAGCGGTGACCTTTATAAACCCAGTTTCAGTAAATTTAATCGCATTATTTACTAAGTTAGTCAGGATTTGTGAAAAACGATGGGGGTCAGTTTTAATCGTTTTACATTTTAAATTAACAACATCTAAAACAAATTCGAGACCTTTCTCCTGAGCTTTAACAGCCATACTGCCACAAACGCTTTCGATTAATTTTATTAAATTAAACTCTTTAAAGTTCAACTCAAGTTTACCTGCTTCTATTTTAGATAAATCCAAAATATCATTTATTAATACAGATAAAGCACTCACACTTACTTCGGTCATTTCTAAATAGTTTTTTTGTGTTTCACTTAATGGCTCTTTTTTTATTAAGTTTAAAGTACCCACTATGCCATTAAGTGGAGTACGCATTTCATGGCTTATATTAGAAATAAACGCGCTTTTTACTTCACTGGCTTGTTTGAGCTCTTTTGTGCGGATGGCTACTTTATTTTCAAGCTCATGATTTACTTTTATTATTTTATTCTCAATGGTGCGCTCTTTGGTTACATCTCTGGCTATTATTGCAATACCAATAAACATTCCAAATTGATCGATAATGGCTGATAAAGAGAGTGAAAAGTAGCGTTTAGTAGAGCCGTTACTGATACTAGCGTTTTGCTTAAATTGACGAGTACCATCAGTGAACTTTTCAATTATCTCGTTAAAATTTAGCTGATCTATTATTTTTAAATCATTAATTGATTTTCCAATTGCTTCTAACTCTCCAAGCTTAAACATCAGAGCTGCGGCATTATTCCAACTAGAGACAATACCGTTATTGGTAATGCCAATTACCGCATCAGATGAGCCGGTTATAATTGCCTCAGATTGTGCGCGCGCATTTGCAAGCTCTTGGCTTTTGCGAAGACTACGATTGAAAAATGCGAGAATGATAGTTAATACAACAACCAAAATAAGTAAAAAGGCGTAGAGCTTTGTTCTACGTTCCATTTCAATATTTTTAATATGCTCAACAGGCGCTAAAACGTGACTAGATAAAAAGTTTTGTTTTTCACCCAGCGCTAAAGTGATTTTTTTTCTTGCGGTGTAATAACTTGTTTGCGCATTGCTTTTTGGTTTTATAAGCGACAATGAGCTATCAGCAACGGGGTTAAAAGTGTAATTATTATTGATGCTAATATCACTGTTTAGGTCTTTACCAAAGGTGAAATCTTTATTTGGGTGTGAGAGAAAATAGCCGTTACTGTCAGTTAAAGCGAGTTGAAATGGTGTATTAATACTGTTTTTTAAAAGGGTTAATAAGTTATTAGCATTCACGTTAATTATGATAAAGCCAAATCTATTTTGATTTTCATCAAAAATTGGCATAGATAGCCTCAACATCGGGCGATAAGGAAACTCTATTTTACCGTACTCTCTATTCAACGAAATTTCAGACAGATACATTTCGCCATCAGAGAGGTTACTACTGGCCGTAAAGTACTCTTGCGCTCCTTTATTTTGGAGCCTATTTAAATCTATAACCTCTACAGCGCCCTGAACGCGATCAACCCTTACCAGTTCTTGTCCTTTTTTGTTGGTACTGATGATTCTTAGCTGCTCGTAATCTGGGTTATTTTTTAAAAACGCTGCAAATATAATTTCAAGCCTTGTTTTCCATTGAGCATAGGTGGTGTTCTCTAGTGGGTCTACACCTTTGTTATTTGATGCCCTGGCTAAGCCTTTGATTGGAGGGGTTGCGTGTAAAAAACGAATATCTCGACGGTAGTTTTCAATAACCTCTTGTGTTTGTGAATTAATAGATTGGTTTTTGTCTATTATTTCTAGTTCTACAGAGCCAAGTACTGAGCGCGATAAACTTGCTTCATTAATAATAATGGCTACAACAATTAAGGTAATTATGGCAGATAAAGAAATAGGGAATAAAAGGGTGTAATTACTTACCTGACGAATTATCCTTTTTTTAAGATTTATTGGCATCCATTACTCCAATTAAAAACAAGCCATTATTTAATTATAATTAAACCTAGAGAACTATAGGTAATTTATCAAGTTTGAGCTTAATAATAAGAAAAAATAAGAAAAAAGCTTAAACTATTAAAAAGGAGTTTTGGTTTTATTGGCTTATGTTTACTGCAGATGATTATAGACATCTTGTAGCTAACACAATAAATTTAATATTGTTAGTATGTATTTTAGGTAATTAATGGACGTTTAGGTTAACTCAGCTAGACTTTAATCGCATTTGTTTAATTTTTTTATGGGACTTTATTGTGTTAACCACTATAGATCAAAGCTTTGCGCATCGAGTGCTTATTGTTGATGATGAGCCTTCTAGTTTAATGATTCTAGAGGGGGCTTTATCAGATATCGCAGAAGTTATATGCAGCGATACTGGTTTTGGTGCGATTGAAAAAGCACAGCAGTTTTTACCTGAAATTATTTTATTAGATATTGAATTACCAGATATTAGTGGGTTAGAAGTGTGTAGACGCTTAAAAAACAATCCCAAAACCAGTGGTGTAACGGTAATATTTATTACCTCTCATAATGAAAGTAAGTTTGAGCATTTGTCTTTGGAGCTGGGTGGGATTGACTACATACAAAAGCCAGTCGATCTTAAGGTGTGCCGTTTACGCGTTGGCAACCATTTAAAACTAAAAACACAAGAGCAACAATTAAAGCATTCTCAGCGGTTACTTGCTATTGAATCAGAAAGATTGCGCGTAACCCTTAATTCGATTGGTGATGCGGTTATTGCTACAGATAAAGAAGAAAACGTTACATTTATGAACCCCATTGCAGAGAGAATGACGGGGTGGATAATGCATGAGGCAGTAGGAAAACATATTACAGATATAATGCAGTTATGTGATGCCACCACAAAACATAAAAGTTTAAATCCTATTTCTATTGCACTTAAAGAGCAGCGTATTGTAGCTATGGCACTAAACTGTCAACTAACCAGTTTAGATGGCAGAGTACATCGTGTTGAAGACTCCGCATCCCCTATTAGAGATGGGGAAGGAAATATAATCGGAGGGATTATAGTTTTTCATGATGTTAGCGAATCCATTGCGATGGCTGTAAAAATGAGCCATTTGGCAAACCATGATCAGTTAACAGACCTACCAAATCGTATTTTACTCCATGATCGCGTAGCGCATGCGTGCCAAGTATCTATAAACAATGGTTTTTGTGTGGCTTTAATGCTGATAGATATTGATCATTTTAAATATTTAAATGATACCGAAGGGCATCATTATGGCGATTTAATCATTAAACTTGTAGGCAAACGACTTGAGTCAATTGTTGATTTAAATACAACTCTTGCGCGGGTTGGTGGAGATGAGTTTGTTTTATTGTTACCCGATATTAAATCAACGTGTCATGTTGATGCGGTTGCCTCTGACCTCGTGCATGCTATGCATCAACCATTTCGTATTGATGGTAAAGAATTTAACCTAACAATTAGTGTTGGAATAAGCATTAATCCCACAGACTCAAATACTGCTGAGTTGATGATGTCGCATGCTGACGCTGCTATGTATAAAGCTAAGGAACACGGAAGAGATAGATTTTGTTATTTTTCAGATGATTTGGAACATGAGTTTCATCAGCGTCAAAGTATAGATAAATTACTTAGAGCTGCAATTGAATCTAATTCGTTAGAGGTTCATTATCAGCCTAAGTTATTACTATCAGATAAGAAAATAGTAGGCGCAGAAGCTTTAGTGAGACTCAGGGATGAAGATGGCAATTTAATCTCTCCTATTCATTTTATACCGTTAGCAGAAGAAACGGGATTAATAAATAAGCTTGGTCATAACGTGTTAAAACAAAGTTGCAAGGCAGCAAAAAAGTGGCTTGACCAAGGCCACCCAATTAAAATTGCGGTAAATGTGGCAGCTAAACAGTTTACAGATCCTAATTTCATAGAAAATGTAGCTCAAGTTTTAGAAGATACGGCACTACCTAGTAGTTATCTTGAATTAGAAGTAACAGAAAGCGCTCTTATGAGGGATTTTGATGAAACAATTGCTACGCTCAATGGTCTCTCAGATCTAGGACTGAGCATTGCTATAGATGATTTTGGTACTGGTTACTCAAGTTTATCTTATCTTAAACTTTTTCCTGTTGATGTATTAAAAATTGATCAATCATTTGTCAAAGACATGGTTGTCGATAAGCAAAGTATCGATATAGTTAAAGCCATAACGCATTTGGCTCACTCACTTAATTTGAGAATTGTGGGCGAGGGGATTGAAGAGCAAGCTCAGTTAGACATGCTAATTCAGCTAGGCTGTGAAGAAGGCCAAGGTTATTTATTTAATAAGCCAATGCCAGAAAGTGAATTTGATAAATTAATCTCATAACAAAACTTTGGTACGTGACACTTTACTATTTGTACTTCAGCACCTCTTAATGAGGGGCTAACAAACAAGCTGTTCACCCTTTGCCTCTCGCCAATCTTAAAAATCGATTGTTTTAATCTAAACAATCAATTTTATTTAATTTCTCAATGGCCTTATTGTATTAATCAAGCCAACGCACAAGGCGTTAACTTTTTAAATACACTAAACATAAATGAGGAATACTATGAGCACTTCATTGATTAACACAAAATTACAACCTTTCAATGCAACAGCTTACCACAATGGTGACTTTGTAGAACTCACTGAAAAAGACGTATTAGGTAAGTGGTCTATCTTTTTCTTTTACCCTGCAGATTTCACATTTGTATGCCCAACTGAATTAGGTGACCTTGCAGATCATTACGCACAGTTACAAGAAATGGGCGTTGAAGTTTATTCAGTATCAACTGATACACACTTTACGCACAAAGCATGGCATGACACGTCAGACACCATCGGTAAAATTACTTACCCAATGATTGGTGACCCAACAGGACGCATCACACGTAACTTTGGTGTCATGATTGAAGATGACGGTTTAGCACTTCGCGGTACATTTGTAATGAACCCTGAAGGCGAAATTAAAGTTGTTGAAACACATGACTTAGGCATTGGTCGCAGTGCTAAAGAGTTAGTTCGTAAAGTACAAGCAGCGCAATACATTGCAACACATGATGGCGAAGTTTGTCCTGCATCTTGGCAGCCAGGTGAAGACACATTAGCACCTTCACTAGACCTAGTTGGTAAGATTTAAACCTTACCACTAACCAAAAATTTAGAGTAGAACATGACTCTAAACCCAGTGAGCCTGTATAGGTTCACTGGGCACTTTCCCACGCCATCACACGTTTCTAAAATTTCGCACATGCACTGATGGCATGGGAACCTTGCTGTTTTAATTTTCCTTAAGGGGCTAAGCCATGTTAGATAACAACATAAAGAACCAACTAAAAAGCCATTTTGAATCGCTGACTCAGCCTGTTGAGCTGCTTATCGCCTTGGACGACAGCAAAAAATCAACAGAAGTAGAAAGTCTTGCAAACGATTTAGCGTCACTAAGCGATAAGTTTAGTGTAATAGATAATCCCGATACTAGCGCCCGCAGGCCTTCTATGGTGGTGCATTCACCAGAAAAAAACACCCATATTACCTTTGCAGGTGTACCTATGGGACACGAATTTACTAGCTTAGTGTTAGCGCTATTACATACGGGTGGTCACCCTAGTAAAGCAAGTAAAGATGACATTGAACAAATACAAACACTTGAACAAACACTTAATTTTGAAGTGTATATTAGCTTGAGTTGCCAAACCTGCCCGCAAGTTGTGCAGGCACTTAATACTATGGCAGCAACAAATAGTAATATTAAAGCCACCATGATTGATGGGGCGTTATTTCAAGATGAAGTAGAGCAAAGAAACATACTGGCTGTACCCGCTGTATATTTAAATGGTGAACCCTTTAGCCAAGGGGCCATGAGCCTCACTGATATTTTAAATAAAGTGGATAGCAAAGGTGCACAGCGCCAAGCAGCATCACTCAATGAAAAGTCGGTGTTTGATGTACTTGTCGTCGGTGGTGGGCCAGCTGGTGCTTCTGCAGCTATTTATTCAGCACGTAAAGGGCTCAATACTGGGGTTGTAGCAGAGCGATTTGGCGGTCAAGTTGCTGATACATTAGCGATTGAAAATTTTATTTCAATTAAAGCAACGCAAGGGCCAAAAATGGTGGCTCAGTTGGAAGAACACGTTAAAGAATACGATGTTGATGTTATGCACAACCAACGCGCGGCAAACCTGCAAAAAGGCAGTAATGGGTATGATATTACTTTAGAAAATGGCGCTGTATTAAGAGCAAAATCACTCGTACTAGCAACCGGTGCACGCTGGCGCGAAATGAATGTACCCGGTGAGCAACAGTATAAAGGCCATGGCGTTGCATACTGCCCGCACTGTGATGGGCCTCTATTTAAAGGTAAACCGGTTGCGGTTATTGGTGGTGGTAATTCAGGTATTGAGGCGGCAATTGATTTAGCCAATATAGTTGAACACGTTACTGTGCTTGAATTTGCTGATACGTTACGCGCCGATGAGGTACTTATTCGTAAAGCTAATAGCTTAAAAAACATCACTATTATTAAAAACGCCCAAACCACGGAAGTACTTGGTGATGGCAAAAAAGTAACGGGGTTAAGTTATACCGACCGCCTTAGCGGCGAGAGTAAACAGTTGAACTTAGCCGGTATATTTGTACAAATTGGTTTAATACCTAATACCGAATGGTTGAAAGACAGCGACCTTGAACTGAGCCAATTTGGTGAAATACTCATTGATGCCAAAGGCGCAACATCGTTACAAGGCGTTTATGCTGCAGGTGATGCAACCACTACGCCATTTAAGCAAATTATTATTGCGATGGGGGCGGGCGCAACAGCAAGCCTAGGTGCGTTTGACTATTTAATTCGTCAAACGCCCGATGCAGAGCAAAGCGCTGCTTAATAGTGTTTTAGCTTAAAGTCTCTTGATATAACAGCTCTCACCCATAGCTGTTTGTTCACCCAAGCCGTCCTCTCCAAAGGCGGCTTTTTTGAGCGCTATTTAAGTCGGGTAATACCCACTAAAATACAGACTGCGCCACCAATAAAGCCAAGCCAGGCTTCCATAGGTGTTTCGCCGTTTAATGCGCGGGTAACCTGAGAGGCTGCTGAGTCATAAACGTCATAGCCCCATATTGCCAGTGCGATACCAATAACAATAAGTACAATACCAATAATTTTATTTGTCATAATGATCCTTTGTTTTCTAGTGCAAGTTAATCTGAGCGACACTCGTTATTATAATGTGGCTACGCTCAGCCTTTTTAATGTATTTGTAATTGCTTCTTCTATTGCTGGAAGCTTAAATGGTTTGGCTATAAACATATCCATGCCCGCTTGTTTACAGCTTAGTTTATCTTGGGAAGAAGCATTAGCCGTCAGAGCGACGATATATGTGCTTTTGGGGCTACAAATGTTATTAGATCTTAATTGTTTGGTAGCTTCAAAACCATCAAGTATTGGCATAATACAATCCATAAAAATAAGATCGTAATGCTTTTGTTTGCACTTTAAAATTGCGTCTTGGCCGTCTATGGCAAAGTCTGATTTTATATTAAACTTATCCAGCGCAGCTTCTAATACAAGGCGGTTTATTTCGTTATCATCAACCACCAGTACTGATAATTTGGCACCATGATTATTAATCGATTTAAGACTCGGTGTCTGTATTTGTTGTTTGCCAAGTTCAATCGGGATAGTTAAGGTAAAACACGTACCCACATTAACCTCACTCGTTACTTCAATTTTGCCATTCATAAAACCAACGAGTTCTTTAACAATTGCTAAACCTAATCCGGTGCCGCCTTTATTGTTGTTAGCATCAACCTCTTGGGTAAAAGGCTTAAATAATGAGTTTAAATACGCTTTACTCATGCCGCGACCCGTGTCGGTTATTTTAATGGTAAGTAAAGGGGGTTTTGTGTCTAATGCTAATTGCGAATAGAGAGAAACAGATCCATGCTCTGTAAATTTTAACGCGTTACTTAGTAAATTAGAGACAATTTGGCTTAATCGAGAGGTGTCGCAGTATACCCAAACATCATTAGGAATGAGATTAGTGGCTAGCAGTTCAATGTGTTTATTACTAAACAATACCGAATATAAAGAAACCAAATCGGTAAATACCGTTTTAAGTAGAGAGTGGTGAGGCTCCAGTTTTAACTCACCATGATTTATTTTTGAAAAATCGAGTACTTCATTAATAATACTTAATAAAATGTCAGCACTTCGAAGGGCGACTTTAATTTTTTCTGCCCGCTTGTCATAATCGTGTTCATCAATGAGAGTCGCTAACATTCCCGTAATACCATTAAGCGGGGTTCTAAGCTCATGACTAATTTTGGCAAACAGCATACTTCGGTCTTGGAGGAGTTGTTCTGCAAGTGCTTTTTTTTGTTTTAACTCTTCGCGTAACTTAATGGCTTCAGTTATATCTTGAAAAGTACCAAATAATCGCACACATTTGCCGTTGTTAAACTCGGCCTCTCCAAAAGTCGACACCCAAATATTTTGCTGCTTTGCGGTAACTATTTCCAGCTCTAAATGCCATTTTTCACCCTTAGATACCGCATTTTCTACCGCTTTATTAATGCTATCTCGACTTTTACCCGCTTTATAAAATTCAATGGCTGTTTCCATGTTTGGAGTATAGCCTTCTTCGGCTTGATGAATACGTCGAGTTTGCTGGCTCCAAAAAATGCTATTGTCTATTAGGTCGACTTCCCATGTGCCTATATTTGCAACGCTTTCAAGTTTCAATAAGGTGTCACTATTTTTAGTGAGATTAACTTTATCCTGATTGCGCGCAAATTCTGAGCCCAACCACTGAGCTAGTAATTCAATATAATCATAAGCTTCATCGCTAAAAGGGGGGCATTCTTGAGCTGATGAAAAGTTAACAGTTCCAAATACGTCAGTACCTATTCGTATAGGCGCTCCAATATACGCCTCCAATTGGAAATTAATATAGCAAGGATGATTTGCAATACTACTTTGCGACGCATTATGAAATGCCAGTGCAGAGTTGGCCAACAAAGTATGTGTACAATAGGTGCCGTTTAACTCAAACTCAGTACCAATAGCAAGAGAATTGTCAGGGGTAATAGCATGTAAAACAGTGTAAGAATTATTTTTTACGCGGCTGATAATAGCCAAATCGAGCTGAAAAACATCGAGCCCAAAAGCAAGTAAGTCTGCAATTTTTTGATCAAAGCTAAGCTGTTGATCAGAGACTATATTATGAAAGCATCGAAGAAAATTCACAAAAAACCTTAATTTATTTAGTACGTACACAAGAACACAAGCAAGCACTATGCCTAAACATAATCTATTTTTTGACAATAAGCCATTAACACATAATTCCTTACTACATTAACTCGCGGGTTTAAAAATTAATAGCTTGAATTAGATGTAAATTCAGGGTTATATCACTATATATTTCTTCTGAGTCCACGCTGTTTATTAATAACCCTTCTTGTATTACCTGTGTATGCTCAAGCACGTTGAGTAACGTTCACCATAAACATACTTTATAATTTCAATAGCTTTGGGTGTATGAGTAAATGCAATTTTGACTTCGGGCAATCTGTTTGGAATGGTTTTATCGTTCATAACCATTGCTACCAAATCTAGGGTTATCCAAGTAACTTTTAGCTTCACTTATGCCCATTTGATAGCCTGAATTGAGTATAGCTCGATTTTTAGTGGTGCGGCCGACTTTAAACCCTGTTGGTGGTGCAATAATATTTATTTTGCAATCTGATGGAGCATTGTGCAAAAAATCAATACTGTCATTATAATTTTTAGAACGCTGTATGGCGGCCTCTGCAAGCGCAGGGCTCTGTTTATAGAGTTGTTTAGTTAACCACGGTACTTTGTTGTCTTTTTTACGATAGCCTAAAGGTTGGGAAAGGATAACTGTTATTTCTGATGCACCCATTTCATAGGCTTTTTTTACCGGAATAGAATCGGCAACGCCACCATCGGTCATTGCGATCCCGTTTATTGTTGGGTAATCCCGATAAGCGATTGGGATGGCGCAAGAGGCTTTTAATTGCTCAACCATTTCATTGCCCGTTGCTTGCAAATAGTGAGCTTTACCTGAATCTATTGCCGTTGCAACAATATAAAAATCGTAACGAGATTGCGAGAATTCGTCGGTATTCAAGGGGATTTCACGAACTGTTTCTTGCCACAGCCAATCTAAATCAAATAGATGGCCGCCTTTGATAAAACGTGCGAGGTTAATAAATTCTGGCCTGCAGGAGTAATCGGTGATCACTTTGTAGTTGCGTGTTGGCTGCTTACATAAATAGGCTGCCACATTTGTAGCACCAGCTGATACTCCAAAATACCGATTAAAGGGTTGATATCCTTGCTCTAAAAACTCATCAAGCACACCTGCAGCAAAAATACCGCGCATTGCACCACCTTCAACGACTAACGTATGATTATTGTTCGTCATGCTCATTTCCATCCTTTGATAATACCTCATGCTAACAAGTGATTTGCGTATGTGCGAGTAACTTTTTATTGCGGCTCGCTACTTTTAAATTGCTTTCTGTAAGCGGAAGGTGAAATAGAGAAAGCGGCTAAAAACTGCTGTCGAAAGTTAACACTCGATGAAAACCCAGATTGATTAGCAATTCTATCTATATTGTGGTTACTTGTTTCTAATAGCTGCTGCGCGATGGTTAGACGTTGACTCAGCAGCCATTGTGTAAATGTAGTGCCCATTGCTTTTTTAAAAAGTCGAGAAAAATTACGGCGACTCATACTTGCTTTACTGGCGAGTTCATCGATTGTTAAAGGTTTAGTTAAATTTTTTAGTGCCCAAGTGATAGCCGGCTCTAAACGGTTACTATCGATGTGTCGAGGAATGGGTTTTTCTATGTACTGTACTTGTCCTCCACTGCGGTGAGGCGCCACAACCATGCGTCTGGCCACGCTGTTGGCAATATCTGCGCCGTGATCACGACGTAATAAATGTAGGCAACAATCAATTGCGGCAGCGGCGCCTGCTGAGGTAAAAACATTCCCTTCGTCAATGTACAGTACATCGTTATCAAAGTTTACTTTTGGGTATTTTTTTGCGAAGTCGTTAGCCCATACCCAGTGGGTTGATGCTGTTTTGCCATCCAATATACCTGCTTCAGCAAGCACAAAAGCGCCTAAACATAAACCTACCATTCTTGCTCCACGAGCATGTGCACGGCTAAGTGCATTAAGTAAAGCTGTTGAGGCGGGTATATCAGGATCGCACCACGCGGGTACGATGACAGTATCAGCAGTTTCAAGTATTGACAGGTCTTGTTTTATTTCTATGGGAAAGCCAGAAAGTGTTGGCACCAGACCTACAGTTTCTGTACATACTGTAACTTTATATGGACGAGCGCCCACGCGGTCTAAGTCTTCACCAAAAATACTACACGGAATAGATAGGTGAAACAAACTGATATTGTTATAAGCAACAATCGCAACGGTATGTTCACAGAGTAATGTCATTTTGGCCTAATATCATCGACTACCGTCCTTTAGGACGCTATTTGCAACCGACTATAAAGTATAAGCTGTCACGGTGCAAACGCAGCAACACGGCTGTCACAGCCGTGATAGCTTATAAACTTAAATTTTACTCGGTATTAAAGGATAAATTATGACGACGACACTTCGTGAACTTAATGGGCTTGACTCAACACCCGCTTCACTTAAAAACGCCACACTTATATTTGTTGATTATCAAAATACTTATACACAAGGTGTTATGGAGTTAGAAGGGTGGCAAGATGCTCTTAATAATGCGGCAATTTTACTGGCTGATGCACGTGCTGGTGGTTCTAAAATTATTCATATTATGCATGATGGTGGTGAGGGCTCGCCTTACGATATTAATGCCGAAATAGGCCAAATACACTCAAGTGTCGCGCCAATTGCGGATGAAAAAGTTATCGTTAAAACAGCTCCCGATAGTTTTGTAGGAACAGACTTAGGCGAACAAGTAGATGTAATTGGTAATAATAAATTGATCATTGTTGGGTTTATGACCCACATGTGTGTGACATTTACAGCGCAAGGTGCATTTTTAAGAGGTAACCACGCAACGGTAGTCGCTGACGCGTGCGCTACAAGGCCATTACAAACTTCAGTAAGTGATGTGTTGGCATCTGATCTACATAAAAGTGCCTTAGCAACCATTAATGACTTATATGGCGTGGTTATCCCAAGTGCTGATGACTTAAGCTAAGAAAGTGTTTTTAATTTATAAATTTAAATGGGCAATTTATTGTTCATTTAAATAGCACAAAGTGGTTATTAATATAATGATATGACTTTCATTGTGAAAAGAGTAATTTATGATTGTTTATTATTCAAAAATACATATTTGATTTCTGCCAGCTTTCTTTGCTTTATATAAAGCAATGTCAGCGCTTTTTATTAGGGTTTCTGTGTGTGTATCTGCATTTGGATAACTACAAAAGCAACCAAAGCTAAGTGTTATGTAAGGGGCAATAGGAGAGAACTCATGCGTAATATTAAGTGCTTTTATTTTTTGCTCAATTAACAAAGCAAATTTATGGCATTGCTCTATATTCGTAGCAGGTAAAATGATTGCGAATTCTTCACCGCCATAGCGAGCTGCTATGTCACCCTCACGCTTACATAAACTTTTTAAAGCACGAGCAACGTGTTTTAACGTTTCATCGCCTTTGTGGTGGCCATAATTGTCGTTATAGGGCTTAAAAAAGTCGATATCACACATAATTAAACTAATTGGTTGGTGTTGTCTTGCAGAGCGTTTAATTTCGCTCTTTAGGGAAGTATCAAAAAATCGGCGGTTGGCAATATCAGTAAGTGCATCGGTGTTTGCTAACTTATTTAATTTTGTATTAGCGTTAATTAATTGTTCTTGGGCTAACTGCAGCTTTTTTTTATAGTTTATGTTTTTGAGTGCGT
Organism: Pseudoalteromonas sp. MER144-MNA-CIBAN-0113; assembly: GCF_040308965.1. Taxonomy (NCBI): domain Bacteria; kingdom Pseudomonadati; phylum Pseudomonadota; class Gammaproteobacteria; order Alteromonadales; family Pseudoalteromonadaceae; genus Pseudoalteromonas; species Pseudoalteromonas sp. MER144-MNA-CIBAN-0113. The sequence goes on along the minus strand of NZ_JBEOOG010000070.1, from coordinate 7,280 downwards.
TATTAATAATTTCGCCTACGAGCTTGATCCTTATTAAATCTATTTTGCTCCAGTGGCGTTTTGTGTTAACACAGTCACAGCCAATAAAACCAACAAGCTCTTTGTCAAAGCGCAGGCCTATGCACAAAACAGATTGAATATTTTGCTCTTTAAATTCAACTTTTTCAGCGTCGGCTTTTGCTGGTAATTGTTCAATATCATTCACTTGAAATAGATGACTCTCATTCATTATTTCAAAAAAGTAGGGTAGTTCAACTTTGGGTACATTTTGCAGTCTGTCTTTGCAAGCGATAATACCCGTATTGACCCATTCGTGAGTATTGGTTAAAGTTTCACTATCGGTATTAAATTCAAATAAGTAGCTTCTATCTGCTTTACAAACGGTGCCTATGGCTTTGAGTGCAAAGTTAATTTGTTGATTAATGTTGTCATTTTGAATATCAATTAGTTTGGTGGATATTTTTGAAATAATATGGTCAAAATTATATTGCTCTGCGTGACTATGGTCTTGCTCTAAAGTGATCATAGAAACAGAGTCATCAATAATTGAGTGGTTTACATTTAAAAGCTGCGGCGAAAATTCACACTCTAATAAAACAGCTGTGATATTTGATGAAAATAATTGCTCAATGGTTATCACCGTATCATCATTAAAGTCGCGAAGAGTAATACTCTTAAAAACATCGTTACTAACAGCGTCATCACTATTTATATTAAGTAGTGTTTTAGCATGTTGGTTTAACGTGTAGTGATGCGTTTTATTATCATAAGCAATCACGGCTAAATTAATTAGATTAAAAATCTGCCAAATTGTATTGTTTGAGTCATAGCTCACTGGTTTCTCCGCATTAAAATATGAAAACTACCCATATTTATGAATTAATTATTATTTTTGTATCCGCTTAGTTATTTTTAGTACAGTTTTTTGTATTTTACTAAGTTTTTAGTGCGTTTATTTGGCCTACGTATTACAATTGTGACTGTATATCATTACGTATTTCCCAATTTGCTTTATTTCATAAGCTTACTTTATTTTTAGTGAAGGTCTATTATATTTCATGACAGAAATAACCACACATCACGCTTCTCGTCGCCGTTTGTTAATTGCACTTGCAATTACCTGCTCATTTATGGTGATTCAATTAGTGGGTGCGTATTACGCAAACTCACTTGCAGTACTTGCTGATGCAGGGCATTTGTTTGTTCATAATAGCTCTTTGTTCATTGCTCTCATTGCGTCTAGCTTTGCTATTCATTTAGCTAAAACCTATAACGATGGCCATCAAAAAGCAGAGCTAATAGGGGGGTTGATCAACGGCGTTTTATACCTAGCCATTAGTTCACTTATTTTATATGAGGGCACTGAGCGCTTTATGCATCATAAAGGGGGACATGAGCTGGTTATTAATAGTTACTTAATGTCGGTAATTGCTGCTATTGGTTTTTTATTTCATGGCGCAGCGGCATGGGTGCTTTATAAAGGCCGTAAGGCGAGCATTAATGTGTATGCCGTGTTTTTACACTCGTTTTTTGATTTAATATCAACGGTTTCTACTTTTGCTGCTGGTGTACTTATATACATAACAGGCTGGAATGTAATTGATATTTTATCGAGCATGTTAATTGCGTCTTTTGTCTTGTTTACCGGTATTAAGGTCATTATTAGCTGTCTCAAGGGGTTGCGTTCAAATAAAGCTAAGTTACCTAAAGTGGCCGATATTGAAACAGAAATAACCACCATGGAACATGTTGCAAATGTGCACAATGTCACTGTTGTTCGTAAAAACAAAAAGGTTATTGTTGGTGCTCATGTTGTGCTAAAACAACACTGTACTATAGAAAAACATGATGAAGAGTGCCGCTTAAAGGTAATTAAACTGCTTGCAGATAAATTTAATGTGCGCAACAGCGTATTACAAATAGAAAGCTACGAATGCAAGCACATACACTAATGCGTTAAACCTAAAAGCGACTTAACTAAGTCGCTTTTAGTTTCATATCAAATCAATAATTTTTTCGAAGCACTCCGGGCTCATTAAATCGTTAGCACTCATAGGGCGAGCAAGGTAGTAACCTTGTAGCTGATGACAGCCAATATTTTTTAAAAATTCTAGCTGCTCCCGCGTCTCTACCCCTTCTGCAATACAATATAACTCTAAGTTTTCAGCGAGTGAGTAAATCGTTTTAATAATAGATTCATCCCCTTTATCAATACCAATACTATTAACAAAGCTTTGATCTATTTTTATCACATTAATTGGAAATTGACTCAAATAAGTTAACGATGAATAGCCAGTGCCAAAATCATCAAGAAACAGTTTGAACCCAGCAGCCTGTAAGTTTTTTAGTTGCATAGCTGCTTTGTATTTATCTTCTAATAGCGTGTTTTCTGTAATTTCTAAACGAAGTTGTTGTGGTTTTATCTGTGCTTTTTCTAGTATGGAGCTGAGCTGCTGCGTTATGTTGGCCTTTAAAATATGTTTTGGAGACAAATTTAACGATATGTAAAACAACGGGTTAATGTTCAAAAGTGGAGCAAGCTCAGTAATTGCACGCTCTAATGCTTGCTCAGTTAGCATATCAATTAAGCCAGTCTCTTCAGCAATAGGTATAAATAAAGCGGGAGAAACCGGTTTGCCTTGGTTTTCCCAGCGCATGAGTAATTCAACCCCACTTATTGTTTTATCTAGTGTATTAACAATAGGTTGATAGTGATTAAAAAACAGATTGTCCCTAGCAGCATCTTTTAAGTCGTTTTCAAGAATAAGCTTTTGTTTAATTTGCTCATTCATTTTTTCATTAAAAAACTGAAATCCATTTCTGCCTGCTTGTTTAGCATGCATCATGGCAATATCTGCGTTACGTATGAGGGCATCGGTCGATGTTGCATCGTATGGGTACAATGCAATACCAATACTGGCTGATATATTAATAGCGAAGTCTTCAATAATAACCTTGTTAGCCAGCTCTTTGCTCATTTCGTTGAGAGTGTGTTGTAAAGAGGCCATTGAGGTAACGTTTTCAACTAACACTAAAAATTCATCACCACTTTGGCGGCCAAATGTAGCGTCATCACCTAAGTATTGGCTCACTCGCTCGGTAATATTGCACAATAGTTTGTCACCCACTGCATGGCCAAAAGAGTCATTGACGGGTTTAAATTTATCTAAATCTATAAATATAACAGCGCATTGCGAATCGTCTTTAGCGGCGCTTGTAATGGCATTTTCGATTTTTTGATTCATTAAACTACGATTAGGTAAGCCCGTTAACGCATCGTAATTAGCAAGGTAGCGTAACTCATTTTCAGCGCGTTTCTGCTCTGTTAAATCGGTAATAACAATAACATAATAACTGACTTTATCTTTTTCATTAGCAACGGCTGTGGCACTTAAATGAATAGGGTGTTTTTCAGCTTTTGTGGTCTTTACATAAGCATTTGTTCGCCAGTTTTCTTTTGGTTTAAGTGCTTTTAAAATTGTTGCAAACTCTCTACACTTAGCTTGACCAATGGCATTAATAAATAATTTTGAGGTAACAATCCCTTCTCTGCCTTCATCAGAAAACACATCCATAAAGCTGTTATTGGCTGAAAATGGCACGAGGTCTTCATCTAAAATAAGTAAAAAGTCATTTATTTGACTAAATGCTTCGCCTAATATCTTGGCTTGTTGTTCGTTTGCCAGCTGCTCGGTAATATTAGTAAAAATACCCGACACATAAAGAGGCTCTTTAGTGTCTTCATTATAAATAGTTTGCCCCAAATCATGAAACCATAACCAGTGCCCATCTTTGTGCCGTAAACGATAAGTAGCTTGCCAATGTTTTTGCTTAGTTTGGTTTGTAAAAGTATTCCATTTACTTTGTAGCCTGCGACGCTCATCAGGATGCATAATATTAAAAAAACTACTTATATCGATGCGTTCAGGTAAGTTCTCGTAGCCAAGCTCTGCGCCTCTATCTGTATTTACTGAGTTATCTGCAAAGCTATAGTTCCATACACCGCTTTTATTACTTTTTAGTGCCAGCTCAGTTTGTGTTTTAGAGTGCACAGCGGCGCGGTGAGCTTGTTCAATTGCAATTTTACGGCTTCGGTATTGCCAGAAAAATAAAAACAAAATAACAACAATAGCAATAAAATATAAAGTATATGCAATAGGAGACTGCCAAGGGGCGTAAGCTACACTAAATTTTAACTGTATGGGGTCACTTGTGATCACTCCATTTCGCTGTTGAGTAGACACAGACAAAATATAATCACCAGGTTGTAATTTAGTAAAAAACACCTGGTTAGATTTTAAATCGTTGTAGCTCAAAGACGAAGGGCCTGTAAGCTCTACTTTGTAGTAGGTTTTATTAATATTTTTATAATCAAAATTTGAAAACCGAACCGTTAAGCCCATATCGTCGTGCTTAAGCATTAATGGATCAGTGCTGTATTTTGAAGGGGAGTAATTAAGGGCTTGTGAAAACAAACTAATATTAGTAATTGCTAAGTTATTATTGATTTTTCGCTGTTCATTATCAAATTGCTCTGGGTCAAACATTAGCACGCCGCTACGGTTACCAAACGCTAACTCGTTGTTGTGTAACCTTAATGCTGCTAGTGCTGTAAAGTGATTGTTACTTAAGCCATCTTTTATTGTGTACGTGGTGATGTTAAGCGTATCTAAATTAAGTTGATAAAGACCGTTATCAGTACTTATCCATAAAAAGTCTTTATTATCTGCAATAAGTTTAAAAATAGAGTTAGTATTTAATGAGTTGTGTTTATCAAATACATGCACTTGCTGATATGTTTTAGCGTTTACTGCAATTAAGCCTTCTTGGGTGGTGGCTAACCACAGCAGCCCTCGCTTAGCATCGTAATAATAATTCTCTACTGTATGGTAAAGATTGTTTTTTGCTGTTTTAGATTTAAAAATAGTAATTAAAGTCGCTGTTTCTTCGTTGTATCGATAAAGTGTGTCAGAGGTACTTAACAGTAATTCGCCAGGGAAAGCCTTAGATGGGGTATGAAACGTATATGCAAGCATAGGCGATACCTGCTCTTTTAGTCCATTAATAACTCGGTTTTCGCCTGTGTTACCATTAAATATATAAAAGTTATCATTGTTAATATAAGCAAAAGTATCGGGTGCAACTTGTGCAATGCCGAACGTATAGTCGGTATTTAACTTGTACTGAGTAATGTATTTGTTTTTTTCAAATGTTGTTGTTTCTTTATTAAAGAGATCGAGCCCGGAAAAAGTTGCTAGCCATAGGTAGTTATCGCCTTTGCCATATGCAGGGAAAATATCACCTATAGCCGATAGGCCATAGACCGCTTTGCTATCTTTAGATTGTAGATATAAGTCACTCTTTTGGGTTTCTAAGTTATACTGAACAAGCCCATCGTCAGTGCCTATCCACAGTAATTTACTATTATCTTGGTAAATAGTGTTTACAATATTATTTTCAGGTAAGGTTATTTTTTTAAACTTTTTTGTTTGTGCTGCCCAAGTAAATATTCCATGTGTTCTAGAACCTAACCAAAGTAAGCCCGACTCATCAAACATAATATCGTTTATCGTGTTCTCTGTTACGTTGTAGTTACTATCTTTGAAGTTTAAAATAGGGCTAATGCTTGTGTTTTTTCTATCGAATTCAAATAACCCACTTTCTGTGGCAATAAACTCACCATACGGTGTGTTTATATAATCCCAAATATTATAGTCACTTATCAAAGTTGTTAATGCTGAAGGGTTTATATTTTTAATTTCATCAAAAGCAATCCGATACATTCCTTCAACCGTACCAATTAACAAACCGAGCTCATCATCTATGGATAAAAATTTAACATTGTTGCTATCATTTGTAACTTCTTGAATGTCGTTAAGTGTTATTTGTTGTAGGTCGTTATTGGCAAAGTTATAAACATATAGCCCCTGATCGGCACCAATATACAATGTGTTTTGGTATAATGATAATGCTCTAATAAACATATTTTCATCGGGCAAAGATGAGATGAGTGTTAGATCTTTTGATGTTTTACCATATCGGTAGATGTGCGAATCAATAGAAAAATAAAAATGCGCCGGTTGTTCAGCAACAGCCTGAATAGGAGAGAACTTTTCTTGATTTTGGTTTAAGTGCCCTGAATATATTAGCTCTGCTTGCAAGGTATTAGGGTTAATCAAATAACTTCCTGCAAGTTGAGTATTAACCAGAATTTGGCCGTCAATTGCTTTATAAATACTATTAATGTAGTTATTTTTTAAACCCAATTCGCTCTCGTAAGGCGTGACTTGGTATCCGTCGAATCGGTATAAACCTTCAGTTGTAGCAATCCATACATAGCCCATGTCATCTTGGAGTGATTTCACTATAAAGCTTTGCGACAATTGTTCGTTGTTAGTGACATGTTGTAATTGTTCTGAATAAGTTTGTGAAGCAAAACTATGCTGCGAGCAAACAAATATAAACATATAAACAATAAAGAAAAACTTACTCAAAAGCACTTACCCTTACAACGAACAAGGTTGATATTAAATGTTGGCGTAATATAACATGAGTTTAATCCAAAAATTACAAAAAGCATTAAATGTAAACTGTTTGTTGTTTTTTTTACAAGGTTAATCTAGTTATAACGTAAGGACATAGTATGAATTACGCAGGAAATATTAAAGCAGAGCACAGTATACTTTTAGTTATCGACTTACAAAGTAAGTTAGCACCAGCGATTGCTTCGTTTAATGACACGCTAGATTGTGCTCTGCAGTTAGCAAAAGCAAGTGCTATTCATCAAATTCCTTCAATAATTACAGAACATTATAAAAAAGGACTAGGTGAAAGTGATAAGAAAATAAAATCTGTGTTACCTAATACACGCTATTTTGAAAAAATTAACTTTAGTGCCTGTGCACAAGAGGGGTTTTTAGATATTCTTGCGCAATTAAATCGCCCACATATAGTTGTAATTGGCACTGAAGCGCACGTTTGTGTGTTACAAACATGCTTAGATTTATTACAGCAGGGTTATGCGGTCACTGTGGCAGCTGATGCAGTAGCATCAAGAAACACAGAGCACAAAGCTATTGCACTAGAACAGCTTCGTCAAGCCGGTGCTATAGTCTCTTGTGTAGAGACCATCATATTTCAATGGACAACAAAAGCAGGGACGTCTACCTTTAAACAAATACTACCAATTGTTAAGTAGCGCATTAAAAACGGTTTTAAATCAAATAATTTGTACTTTGTTTGATTTGAAATAATAAATAGCTAGCTGTTTTGAGTTTAAA
>NZ_JBEOOG010000069.1:0-22015 GCF_040308965.1 Pseudoalteromonas sp. MER144-MNA-CIBAN-0113 | reverse complement strand
TCCAATCGTTCTTGGTCGAAAGATCGGATCTCGGAACAGGCATTTAGTTCAATTTTCTTAAACGAGATTCAGGTTAAATTAATATTATGCTGTTTTAATAGTGCGGCTTGTTCACTATTAATTTGCGCATAAAGCGGCTCACTTGGCCAACAAGGTAGTTTTTTCACATCAACAAGTGGTTGATATTCAGCATCTGATTTCAAAGTAACTTGTTGCTGTAACTTAATTACCTCAACAAAACGTTCACCCTGCTCATTTAGGCTGGGTTCCAGGTTTTGCAATTGATGGAAATATTCAAACTTAACCCCTCTTTTTTTTAGTAGCTCATACAGTGGAGCAAAAATGACATCGCCCATCCCCGCTTACATTTTCCACATGACGCCACCGCGATAACACAGCGCAATACGTAACATAGCTAGTGATGCAACCCCGGCTTCAACATTAGGCTTACTGATGTCTCCATCAGCGTAAGCAAATACTAAATCATAAAATCCCCGTATTGGCGCAGAACTAGCGCTGTAATGCTCATTTGCCCCATTTCTTATCAGCCACTTTCTAAAATCAAATTTGTTTATGACCCCAAACCTATCTCGATATACTTTGTCTTTGACCAGGCCAACCAACATTGCAATAGCAAGGTCTGCACAAATATATAATCGTCTAAGCTGCGCATTATTGTCTAATAACTCAATCATTTCGCTATTTAGCCAACGCTTTAGTTTTCTAACTATATACCAAATGACAAGGCCATCTTTTTTCTCTTGTACTTGGGGTTTTAATGTATTGTCAGCGTGAGCAAACTGATTTAATTTACTTATTAATAAGCTGGGAGTAGAGGCTATTTCACTTGAGTATTGTTTTATATCATCAGCAAAGTGTTGCCAAGTTTCCTCTGTATCATCAACCAAGTCCGCTATTTGTTGATGTAAATGGCGTAATAAAGACTGATCACGAGATTTTTTTGTGCTCAGTTTTATATTTTTATTGGCTTTTTTTGCGGCTAATTGTAAATCCAGTATCCACTTTTTTAGCCAAGCTAGGGTCATTTTAATAAAGTCCCATGGCGTAATATCCAAACTACCCTCCGCAGGATTTCCAGGTAATAAGGGGAAATCTATTGGCCATGTTTGCCATTGTTCATTAATATATTCTTCTAGTGCTATAAAACTATGCGGCTTTAAAGCTTGCTGCCATGTAGATAAAGGTGAATCGACTGGGCGTTGTAACTGAGTGTAAACCGTTTCTATAGTTTTAAAGCTATTTACATAAGCACCAAACCATACATGCAAGCCATGCTCTTCAATACGCTGCCCACGAGCCGTATTACGGCCACTTGCGCCTTTACCACCTAAACGCCAACCTTGTTGGTATACAGTAATAGTTCGATGCTGTTGCCAATCACGCTGCTCGGTTAAATACAGTGCAGCAGTCATAGCCGATACACCGCCACCAATTATCACAATTTTTTCTTGGCCCATGATAAATCCTTCTCAGCAATTTAAATCTTAGTTGCGGCTAACTGGTCAAAATCCATTTGAACATAAAATGGTAAGTGCAGCGCTTGACTACCTAACTTCAGACCAAACATATCGGCAAGGGGGAAAATATCTAATTTATTAAGATGTAACGTAAACTCAGGTTTCAGAAATTTAAAGCGATGTATTTTTTTAATCATAGAGGGTGAGTGCATTACGCTTTGGTATACCGCTGAATCACTACTGCCATCGGGAAATTGCTTAAACAATATTTGATCCATTTGTGGATTAACAAACCCACTCAATAGCTGCTTTAATAATGACAAATCAATGCCTAAATGTTTACGAGAAAACAAATTTGCTACTTGCTCGCCAAAATCATCTAGGACAGAGAAAAAGTCATTTTCGTGCCCCTGAGAGTTTATTGTAATTGTAAATAACTCATGCATTTGCAGCTTTGATTCAGGCGAAAAATGATCAAAGCATTCTAAAGATAGTGAAAAATTCGAAAGCTCAGTTACACACTCGGGCATAATGTAATCACATAAATATTTATTATAGCCCCACGTTTCGCGACCATTTATGAGTGCATAAATGTTATTAACGCAGATAAATGCAGGATACCAATATAGGTAGGTTATATCCTCATCTTCAACTTTAGCGACAGGCAACCAGATGATAATATCTGTTTCTTGCATCCAACCATGCTGATCGAAAGGCGGTGTCATTGAGGCTATTTTTTCAATATCTGTAAATGTAATAAGTGCAAACTCGCCAAGTATTTTAAAACGAATATTCCCTTTAACGCCTACGTTTAGCGTTGAATCAATATATCTTTGTGATTTAGCTAATTCTACCTCAGCAAAAAAGCCATACATATTCGCATTGTGCATACGACAAGGCGGCTTTGCTATTGGATTAGATAAAAAATGTTGATATGGCGTAGATAGTGAGCTCATTTGACCCCCTCAGTTAAAAACTGAGTATAGTCAGATATATTCGGGTCTGTTGACCTTTGCGAATTAATATTTATGGCTATATGTGAATTCCACGCGATTCAAAGTATTTTAATAAATTGCTTGCAAAGTAAAATGTTGTGAAGTAGTATGTCAGCTTGGCTATAAAAAGCCCTAGCGGTTAACCTCTTTACCCTGATCCAGTAAGCCCCGCAAAACGTATATTCAAAAGCTAAGTTATTGTACGGCGAGAACCCCTATTAATACCTTGATGATTTATTTTTAATATCATCGTAAAAGTGTCATAAAGATCGTCAACACTGTAATGAAGCTAAACACAATTAGATTATTTATCATCTGTAATGTGCTTTAAGAAAAAGCCCAGAATAAATAACAAAAATAAAGTGAGTTTTATTATGTCATACAAATATAACGGATCTATGATCCAAATAGCACATCCAGTGCAATCAATTTCGGTTAACAAACATCGTGTAATCTTTAGCGATACACAAGGTTTGAAAAATGCATTGTTTCAAAAAGCAAGTGATGCACGTCAATTTGTAAAGTGGCTCAAAGCCAGCTAATTATTATTGATAAGTTAAACACTTATAAATAAATCTAAATGCCAGCGTAAAGCTGGCATTTTACTTTTTGGTGTATTATTGACTACACTTAAATCCTTGTTTATTTATTCGTTGTAGTGCAAATGCGGTTTTCGTGGTTAATACTGTTAGTCTGTGTATTTTTAAGCACAAAGTGTAATGCCAGAACAATAAAATGGTTAACACATGATTTTGCGCCCTACTACATTATAAGCGGGCCGAACAAATCCCAAGGTCGTGACGAAAGTATTATTTCGCTTTTAGAACAGCAGCTGCCGCATATTACCTTTGAAAGAGTGATCATCCCCTCAGGTAAAGTGATTCAGGAACTCGCAAACCTGCAGTCTAATGCCTGTGCTTTGTCGCTCTATAAGAATAAATACCGCGAAGAGCGTGTTTATTTCACACATCAAAGCTCTACAGCAGGGCTTTCGCCATCAATTGCCATGCATACCAAGCTAAGTAGTGCGCTAGAGATTGAAGACGCTAAACCGGTGTCATTAACCAATTTATTAGTTAATAAAAAGCTTACCTTAGGTGTATCTATGAATCGCTCCTATGGCAGTGAAATTGATAAAATAATCAACACCACACCCGGTATAAATCTGGTCATTCGACCAACCCGCGATACCCTAAGTACGCTAACATATATGCTTAACCTTAAAAGAATTGATATTTTATTAGGTTACCCAAGTGAGCATTATTATTTAGCAAAAACAATGGGCTTTACTGATAATTTAACCCAGCGGATGCTCACTGAAGCACCAGAAATAAGTTACGGTTACATTGGCTGTACTAAAAACGAGCAAGGTGCAGAGGATATTGCTACGCTTAATCAACAACTCAAACTGATTAAGCAGACTGAAGACTATAAACAGATATTAACTCGGTGGTTACCAAGTCATTTAAAACCCAAATTAGAAGCACATTTACAATAATAAAAAGCTAAGCGTGTTACTAATTAGCGCTTAGCTTTTTTAAAATAGTCTTACTGGCGAATACCTTCAATAAATAAACCAATATCAACATGGGTAGATGCTGGGCCTAAGTTATAGTCAATACCGTAGTCGGCCAGTTTTAAGCTAGTTTCTCCTTCAAAACCAACACGGTAACCACCCCATGGATCTTTACCTTCACCAATTTTATCTATTTCAAAGGTAATTGTCTTCGTAACACCGTGTAGAGTAAAGTCACCGGTTACTGTGGCTTCTTCACCGTCTTCGTCAAACTTAATCGCTGTACTCTTAAAGCTTGCCTGTGGGTATTTGCTTACGTTTAAAAAGTCACTACCACGTAAGTGTTTATCACGTTCTGCGTGATTTGAATCTAGGCTTGCCGTATCAATATTTACACTAATTTGAGACGCATTTGGATTTTTAGCATCGTAGTTAAATTTGCCATCAAAGGTATTAAAACGACCGTGCAGCCAGCTGTAGCCTAAATGTTTAATCTTAAAGTTTACAAAAGCATGCGCACCTTTTGTGTCAATAACATAATCTGCGGCATTCGCAGTGGTCGCTGTCATAAACATCGCTGCTGATAACGCTGAAGTTAAAAATAATTTTTTCATTTTAATCATCCTTTTGTAATGTGATCATTCTAATTAATGTTTTATCTTTATCGATAAAGTGATGTTTTAGCGCACCTAACACGTGCAATACTACAAATCCAATTAATAAGCATGCGCTATAGAAATGGATTTGCCCGGCTATATCAGCCTGAGAATCAAACGCAAAGTCGATAGCTTTTACATAAAAAAAGCCAAATACTTCTATGGGTCGTCCATCAGCCGTCGAAATTAAATACCCTGACACCATAATGATCAGTAAAAACAGATACATTAAAATATGTGCTGTTTGGGCTAATTGATTTAACTGCTTGTTACTGCCAATCGGACTTGGTTTAACACTAAAGTGTCGCCATAACAGCCTAAAAACAAAAACCGCTGCTAAGCTAAGGCCAATGCTTTTGTGTAGGTCTAATGATCCTTTATACCAACTATCATAATAAGTCAGCTCAACCATATATAAACCTAAACCAAACAGACCAAACACGGTCAGCGCCATCAGCCAGTGTAAAAATATAGCCACCACGCCATAGCTGGTTTTTGAGTTTTTAAACATTCCCTACTGCCAATCTCTTATTTAGTAATAACACTACGATATAATGATTAAGTGGTGATTAAAATAGCATATGCAAACACTCATCGTGCATATACGCACAGTAAAATGTATAAGATTAGTATAATTGCAAATGATGTTGAGAAGGAATTAGCTAGCAGCTGACTCGTTAAGAGACACGTATATTTGGCTATCAGGTTCAACCTGTAAGCAGGCAATCAGGCCCTCTTTTATTAGTTCCAACATGGCGATAAAACTAACAACAACCCCACTGCGTCCCTCTTCAAAGGTAAATAATTGAGTAAACGCAACAGGCGTTTTTGATTGGGATAAGGTATTTAAAATCAAGCTCATACGTTCACGCGTTGAAAGGCTTTCAGCGCTAATTAAATGATGCTCGAATGTTTTTGCACGCGCCATCACATCACTTAAAGCCAACAATAAGTCTTTAATGGCAAGGTCAGGTAATGGCTGATTTTTTTCTGCTAATTCGGGCACGCTTGCCTGCGCTATAAAGATATCGCGGCCAACACGAGGTAGGCTGTCTATATTTTCGGCCGCTTTTTTAAATTGTTCGTACTCTTGTAAGCGTTTTATAAGTTCGGCACGAGGATCGTCTTCTTCTTCTAACTCTTCATGAACAGGCAGTAACAGCCGCGATTTAATTTGTGCCAGCAATGCCGCCATTACTAAATATTCACCAGCGAGTTCTAGCTGGAACTCGCTCATCATTTCTACATATTTAACATACTGCTCAGTAATGCTAAAAATAGACAACTCAAGAACATCTAGCTTATGCTTTTTAATTAAATAAAGCAGCAGATCCAAAGGCCCTTCAAAGGTTTCTAAAATAACTTCAAGGGCATCAGGCGGGATATATAAATCTTCGGGTTTATCAACAACGGCTTTACCATGTAAAAAAGCCAGAGGGAGCTTTTGCTGCACTGGCATATCAGGTGTTGGCGTTGATGATAGCGTCTCAGACTGTTTCATTGTTATTCAAATGGAGCCGTATCACCGCAACCAACACGAAGAATTTGAATATCATCTTCTGATAAATCAATCACTGTGGTCGCCTGCTCAGGTAAATACCCACCATGAATAATTAAATCCACTTGTTTATCAAGGCGCTCTAAAATGTCATCGGGATCAGCTTGAGTAAACTCTTCGCCCGGTAAAATAAGTGAGCACGACATTAAGGGCTCACCCAGCTCAGCTAATAAAGCACACGCTATTGGGTGCTCTATAACACGTATGCCTATGGTTTTTTTCTTGTCGTTTAATAACCGCTTAGGCACTTCTTTTGTACCTTTAAAAATAAACGTGTAAGGCCCTGGGGTATTATTTTTAATAAGCCTAAACATTTGGTTATCAACACGCGCATAAGTAGACAGCTCAGATAAATCACGGCATACCAAAGTAAAATTGTGATGTTTTTCAATACCACGAATACGTTCAATGCGCTCTTTAGCTTGCTTATTACCTAAATTACAGCCTATCGCGTATCCTGAATCTGTAGGATACACAACTACGCCGCCTTGTTTAATAATATCAACAGCTTGAGAAATTAATCTAGGCTGTGGATTATCTGGATGTATATGAAATAATTGACTCATAATGCAACTCCTTCGTGCTTTTCCCATGTTTGCCAAACCCCTTGGCAATCTTTAGGTAAGTATAAATTTTTTCCAAGTTCTAAATAGCTAGTCGGAAAATGAAAATCAGAGCCTTGTGAGCAAAGTAGTTCGTATTCTTGGCTCAATAGCCCTAAAAACTGACGTTCACTTGGCGCCTGCTGCGGCTGCGCAACTTCCATTGCATCTCCGCCTACTGATTTAAATTCCACTAACAATTTACGTAGCCACTTGTTCGACATTTTATAGCTACTTGGGTGCGCTAAAACGGCCACCCCACCTGCGGCATGAATCGCCGCAATAGCTGTTTGCATATCACACCAATTACTTGGCACGTAACCAGTTTTACCTCGCCCTAAATACTTTTTAAATACCCCAGGAAAGTTTTTAGCTACACCACGCTCAATCAATGCTCTGGCAAAGTGAGCGCGAGTAATTTGTGCATTATCGGCCAGCTCGCGAGCTTGTTGGTAAATACCATCGAATCCGTTTTTATTTAGTCGATGGCCAATCTCTATTGCGCGAGTTTCACGTTTTTGCTGCTGCTCGCTCAGTAGTGTATGCAAGGTACTATCGTTGGTATCAATATTTAGTCCAACAATATGAATTTCAAAACTTTCCCACTTGGTTGATATTTCAACCCCGTTAATAAGTTTAAGCGGCAAGTTTTCACGTTTGATAAAAGCCTGTGCAGGTTCAATAGCAGCCACCGTATCGTGATCGGTAATGGCAAATACATCAATATTTTTATCGACTGCTCGCGCTAATAATTCCTCAACGGTTAAATGGCCGTCTGAGTGCGTGGTGTGACTATGTAGGTCGTATTTTATCAAATGAAAACTACTTAAATTTAGGGTTTAACGGTGTTTCACCCAGTATAACAAGTTTTTTAACTAAATTGTTTTAAATAAACACTTGACACAAAAGCAGTTGATACGTTTTACTGTAGCCACTTTTAGACATTAAAGAATTAACAACAATGAAAAATACAATTCACAACATCATTTGGTGGTGGCACTCTTAAAATCAAGGGTGATGAATTGTCGTGTCTAAACAAAAAATTCTAACCCGCTACCATGCGGGTTTTTTTATCACTAAATTTTGCAATAAAAGATTAACAGGAATTAAAAACATGAATAACGTAAACACTCTTACACATCATTGGTGGTGGCGCCTGGCATAGCGGGACGGTAATGGTCTATCTATAATTTAGACATCGTTATTCAAACCCCGCACTGCTTAGCATTGCGGGGTTTTATTTTTTTTAGGGGATGAGGTTTGATTTTTAGTCATATAACAACAACACCAGGTGAAGTGACCAGCATAACGCAAGTACGAGACTACATAAGTAGCCCACTTGCATTGTATGCCGCACTTGATAAACCTAACTCACTATTACTTGAATCTGCAGAGATAGATTCTAAAGATAGCGTAAAAAGCTTAATACTCGTTGATTGTGCACTGCGTATTGTCTGCCAAGGCAACCAAGTGAGCGTAACAGCACAATCAAATAACGGGCAGCAGTTACTCAGTTATTTACAAGCTAATGTAAAAAACTGCGCATCACAGTTATCCGATACCACACTAACACTGGAGTATCACCCAGCAGATGACACCATTGACCAAGCCAGTAAGCTGATTGCAGATAACGCTTTTAGCGCATTACGCACCTGTTTAAATAGCATCAAAAGTACCACTAACAATCCATTCTCGGTGTTTTTAGGCGGTGTATTTGCCTACGACATGGTGGCTAATTTTGAACAGCTAACCGATGTACCCGACGGGGAAAACACCTGTCCAGACTATGTTTTTTATTTAGCAGAAACACTGGTTGTTATTGATCATCAAAAACAAACAACGGAATTAATTGGTAACGTATTTAATGGCCCTGATGTACATGCAAACTGCTTTGAAGTAGGCAAACAATTAGAGCACTTGGATACATTATGCGACCACGCTGCTGATTTTAGCGCACCAAGCCAAACTGGCGACTGCCCAGTGAGTGTTGATATTAGTGATGAGCAATACTGCCAGCAAGTAATTAAGCTCAAGCGACACATAGTCGATGGCGATATTTTTCAAGTGGTGCCTTCTCGTACCTTCTCACTACCCTGTCCTGACTCTTTACATGCCTACAGCCAGCTAAAAAAACAAAACCCTAGTCCGTACATGTTTTATATGCGCGATGAAGATTTCTCATTATTTGGCGCATCTCCTGAGTCCGCGCTTAAATACGAAGTTCAGTCTCAACAGGTCGAGGTTTATCCGATTGCCGGCACACGCCCTCGCGGCAAATTTGCTAATGGACAAATCAACCCTGATTTAGATAGCCGTATTGAGCTTGAGCTTAGAAACGATCAAAAAGAACGTGCAGAGCATTTAATGCTAGTTGATTTAGCGCGTAATGATGTGGCCCGCATTAGCGTGCCGGGTACGCGCCATGCCAAAGAGCTATTAAAAGTAGACCGTTACTCACAAGTAATGCACTTAGTGTCGCGCGTGGTGGGGAAATTAAAACCCGAACTAGATGCCCTACATGCTTATCAAGCCTGTATGAACATGGGCACATTAGTGGGCGCGCCAAAGGTAAGAGCTGCAGAGCTTGTGCGCCAAACCGAAGGAAAACGCCGCGGCAGTTATGGCGGCGCAGTTGGCTATTTAACTGGTGATGGTGCAATGGACAGCTGTATTGTTATTCGTGCCGCCTTTGTTAAAAATAATATTGCTTATGTGCAAGCTGGCGCTGGGGTTGTGTTTGATTCAGACCCAATGTCAGAGGCTAACGAAACCCGCGCTAAAGCACAGGCGGTGATCACCGCGATTAAATCGACATATGAGGCTGTATAAAATGAGTGAAGCACACCCTATTAAAATTTACTTTTTAGATAACTTTGACTCATTTAGCTATAACCTTGTTGATGAACTAACAATGCTAGGTGCTGAGTTAGTTGTTTACAGAAATAACATTAGCGCTGAAGTAATATTCAACAAAATGCAGGCAGAGCATAAGCAGGTATTATTGGTTTTATCGCCAGGCCCAGGGGCACCGAGTGATGCGGGCTGCCTAATGGAATTAATTAGCCTGTGCAAAGGTAAGTTCCCGATGCTGGGCATTTGTTTAGGCCAACAAGCACTAACACAAAGTTACGGCGGAGTAATCGGTCATGCTGGTGAAACCGTACATGGTAAGTCATCAATTATTGAGTTAGACGATCATCCGGTGTTTAATGGGATGGGCAGCACTATGCCAGTGGCCCGTTATCACTCATTAATGGCCACAAAAGTGCCTGATAACTTAGCGGTTATTGCAAAGTATCAAGATATTCCAATGGCTATTTATCATCATCAAGACACTGCACTGGGTTATCAATTCCACCCAGAATCTATTTTAACGCCCAATGGCGCTATGCTGCTGCAGCAAAGCGTTGCTTATTTAACGCGTGCCAAATAAAGGGAACATTATGACTACACAATTACAAAACTCGCTTAATGTTCAACAGGCTATTGAGCACGTTATTGCCAAGCAATCATTGAGCTATGCACAAGCAAAAACACTTTTTGATCAAATAATGCAAGGGAATATGAGCGATATTGAGCTCTCTGCACTGTTAATTAGCCTTAAAATGAAAGGTGAAATAAGCGATGAAATCGCTGGTGCTGCGGCCTCAATGCGTGAAAACGCCATGGCATTTACAACCATTAAAACTCAACTTGCCGATAGCTGTGGTACCGGTGGCGATGGTTCAAACACTATCAATATCAGTACAACCGCGGCAATTGTGGCAGCCGCTGCCGGTGTTAATATGGTAAAACATGGCAATCGCAGTGTATCGAGTAACTCGGGGTCTGCTGATTTACTCAAAGCCTTGGGGATCAATATTGATATGACTCCCACGCAAGCGGCTAAATGCCTTGAACATACAAATTTTACCTTTTTATTTGCACCGCACTATCACAGCGGCGTGCGCCATGCGATGAACGTTAGAACCACTTTAAAAACCCGTACTATTTTTAATATTCTTGGGCCGCTAGCTAATCCTGCTGCCCCAGATGTTCAATTACTCGGGGTATACGATGAATCTTTGTGCCTACCTATGGCGCAAACTCTTCATACTCTGGGCACTAAACGCGCTATGATAGTTCACGGCTCTGGCACCGACGAAATTGCCTTGCATGGCCCAACACAGGTTGTTGAGCTGGATAACGGCAAAATCACCCAATACACACTCAACCCTAGTGATTTTGACCTTGCAAACTATTCACTTGAACAATTAGCCGGTGAAGGCCCACAATACAATGCAAACGCCAGCCTTGCCATTTTACAGGGCAAAGGTAGCGAGGCACATAACGCCGCTATTATTGTTAACGTTGCTGCATTGCTGTACTTAACTGGCCAAGCACAATCGTTAAAACAAGGTGCACAAATAACACACTCATTATTACGTTCAGGCAAGGCCATGGACACACTAAATGCAATTATTGAGGTAAGTCATGGCTAATGTATTAGACAAAATTATTGCCGATAAAAAAATAGAACTCATTGAACGCAAAGCGGCACGCCCACTTGAGAGCTTTAAGCATCAAGCTGAACCGACTGAGCGTAGCTTTTATCAAGCGTTAGCAGCACCTGGCACGCAGTTTATTTTAGAGTGCAAAAAGGCATCGCCTTCTAAAGGGTTAATTCGTCAGCCGTTTGATTTAACAGAAATCACCCAAGCGTACAAGCAGTATGCCACTTGTATGAGTGTATTAACTGACGAAAAGTACTTTCAGGGTAGCTTTGATTACCTTGAGTTTGTGCGCAGCCAAGTAGAGCAGCCACTTATTTGTAAAGACTTTTTTATTGATGAATACCAAGTTTACATGGCACGTATTTATGGTGGTGACGCTATTTTACTGATGCTATCAGTGCTTGACGATGAGCAGTATAAAGCGCTGCATGCCGTCGCCGATTCGTTAAATATGTCGGTACTAACTGAGGTGAGTAACGAAGAAGAAGTGCATCGTGCACTGGCACTCAATGCACAAATAATTGGGATTAATAATCGTGACTTGCGCGATTTAAGCACCGACTTAGCCACAACCGAACGACTACGTAAGCTTATTCCTAACGATAAAGTGGTTATTTCAGAGTCAGGTATTTATACCCATCAAGATGTAAAGCGTTTAGCGCCTTTGTGTAATGGTTTCTTAATTGGCAGCTCATTAATGGCTGAGGCTGATTTATTACAAGCGTGTCGCCGCGTAATTCTAGGCGAAAACAAGGTTTGTGGATTAACCCGTAATCAAGATGCCATTGCGGCTTACGACAACGGTGCACTTTATGGCGGATTAATTTTTTATCCAAAATCACCGCGCTTTGTCGATTTAGATTGCGCCAAAGAAATCAGCCAAAGTGCCCCTTTAAAATTTGTTGGGGTGTTTGTTAATGCCGCCATAGCAGAGGTTGCTGAGCACGCTAAACAACTAAAACTGTCTGCTGTTCAATTACATGGCCAAGAAGATGAACATTACATTGCATCGTTACGTAATGAACTACCACATCATTGTGAAATATGGAAAGCACAGGCCATCAAAGATGCTTTGCCTCAACCTATTACAGGAGCCGATCGCCATTTATACGACACCCACAGTGATTCACAGGCTGGCGGCACAGGCAAAACATTTGATTGGTCGGTACTTCGCGATGCCACGACCCCATTTATGCTTGCTGGCGGCTTAAACCCAGACAATATTAGCGATGCACTTTTTCAAGGTGCTCTTGGGCTTGATTTAAATTCAGGTGTTGAAGAGTCTCCAGGTAAAAAGTGTGCAAACAAACTACATCATGCTTTTACAAGTATCAGAAATTATTGAGGTTAAAATGCAAAATCCAGCTTATTTTGGCGAGTTTGGCGGTATGTTTGTACCCGAACTGCTTGTCCCTGCGCTTAAGCAGTTAGAAAACGAATTTAATAAAGCACAAAAAGATCCTGAATTTCAGGCAGAGCTAAGCAAATTACTTAACGAGTATGCGGGTCGTCCTACCCCGCTTACTTTAACGCGTAACTTAGTTAAAAACCCAAAAGTAAAACTGTACTTAAAGCGTGAAGATTTACTCCACGGTGGTGCGCACAAAACAAACCAAGTTTTAGGCCAAGCACTGCTTACCAAACGTATGGGTAAAAAGGAAGTGATTGCTGAAACAGGCGCCGGCCAACATGGCGTTGCAACGGCACTTGCCTGTGCGTTACTTGGACTAAAATGCCGCATTTATATGGGTGCAAAAGATGTTGAACGCCAACAACCAAATGTATTTAGAATGAAGCTAATGGGCGCTGAAGTTATTCCGGTAACCGCAGGCTCGGGTACATTAAAAGATGCGGTTAACGAGGCACTGCGTGATTGGTCTGCCAATTATCAAGAGGCTCATTACCTTTTAGGTACTGCAGCGGGTCCTCACCCATTCCCGACTATTGTACGTGAATATCAAAAAATTATTGGTGAAGAAGCAAAACAACAAGTACTTAAAGCCGAAGGCCGTTTGCCTGATGCGGTTATTGCGTGTGTAGGTGGTGGGTCTAACGCAATTGGTATGTTTACCGATTTTATTGATGAGCCAAGCGTTAAACTCATTGGCGTTGAACCTGCAGGTAAAGGGTTAGACACGCACGAACATGGCGCAACCATCTGTAAAGGAACAAAAGGTATTTTGCACGGTACTTACACTTATATTATGCAAAATACAGATGGCCAAATTGAAGAGTCTTACTCTGTATCGGCGGGACTAGATTACCCCGCAGTTGGCCCTCAACATGCCTTTTTGCACGAAACTGGCCGTGCTCAATATGTCGGTATTACCGATACCAAAGCACTTGATGCCTTTCAAGCATTAGCTAAACACGAAGGGATTATTCCTGCGCTTGAATCAAGTCATGCGCTAGCCTATGCCCTCGAATATGCAGAAGAGCAAACGCAAGACAGTATCATTGTTATTAATTTAAGTGGTCGTGGCGACAAAGACTTAGCCCACGTACACAAGGTATTATCAGAGGAAGGTCAACTATGAGCCACGTAAAAACTGACCGTTATGGACAAATGTTTGCCGCGCTTAAAGAGCAAAACCAGGGTGCTTTTGTACCGTTTGTAACCATTGGCGATCCAGGTAAAGCGCAAAGCATCGAAATTATTAAAAGCTTAATTGATGGCGGTGCTGACGGGCTTGAATTAGGTATTCCTTTTTCCGACCCGATTGCCGATGGCCCTGTCATTCAAAAAGCCAATATTCGTGCCTTAAACGTGCATATTAATACGCAAGACTGCTTTGATATTATTAAAGAGATCCGTGAATATAACGCCGACATTCCAATTGGTTTGTTATTATATTCAAACTTAATATTTAAACGTGGCTTAGAAAAGTTTTACACCGATGCAAAAGCAGTGGGTGTTGACTCTATTTTAGTGGCTGATGTGCCATTACATGAGTCTAAAATGTTTAGAAAAGCCGCCATGGCCAATGGTATCGACCCGATTTTTATCGCTACACCGAACGCCAGTGACGATACCCTGCGTGAATGTGCATCATACGGCCGTGGCTACACCTACTTGCTTTCTCGTGCTGGGGTAACAGGTACAGACACCAAAGCACAAATGCCAGCAACCCATGTGGTTACGCGCTTACAAGAGTACCACAGTGCACCTGCATTATTAGGCTTTGGTATTTCAACGCCTGAAGATGTAAAAGCGGCACTTAAAGCCGGTGCTGCGGGGGCTATTTCGGGCTCTGCTGTGGTAAAAATTATTGAAGCAAACTTAGATGATTTAGATGCAATGACCACGCAGCTAAAAACATTTGTAAGCGATATGAAAGCCGCTACTGCACTTTAATAGCAAGCTGTGTTTTATCATTATCAATAAAAAAGGGCATGTAATATGCCCTTTTCTATTTAAAAGCCCACAGCTAATGCGCTTGGTGCTTACCTTCGAGTATTTCTTCAATAAATTTTGCATTAAATGCATCTAAATCTGCAGGGCTGCGGCTAGTGACTAAGCCGTTATCAACACACACTTCTTGATCTACCCAATGAGCTCCGGCGTTAATTAAATCGCTTTTAATACTAGGGAAAGAAGTCACTTTTTTATCTCTGAGCTTATTAATTTCAGCTAATAACCACGGCGCGTGGCAAATAGCGGCCACGGGTTTGTTTTTCTTAGCTCCAAAAAAGCCATCAACAAACGCTTTGGCATCTGTATTTTGACGTAAGCTATCGGGATTAAACAAACCACCCGGCAGTAAAAGTGCATCGTAGTCGGCAGCATTGGCATCGGCAGCTAATTTATCAACGGTTACTTTTTCACCCCAATTATCTTTATTCCAACCAGTGATCTGCCCTTCTTTAATAGACACCACCTCAATATCGGCGCCCGCCTCTAGTAATGCGCTTTGCGGCGAAAGTAGCTCGCTTTGTTCAAATCCATCGGTGGCTAAAATGGCAATTTTTTTACCTTGTAAACGGGTGCTGCTATGTAAATTACTCATTAAATACTCCTTATCTTATTTTTTGATACACAGAGAGGTTTGCATATCACATACCAAAAATAAAATACTGATAATATTGGCGTTTTATATAAAGAGATGAGAGTGCTATGTAAATTATTTACAGTGGTTGCAGATACTACACAGCCACTTAGTAATAATAAAAATAGCCTGCAAGGTACATGCTTTGTTTGAATAACAAAACTCCCTTACAGGCATTGACAATTAAAGGCTGTCTTTTAACGCTTTGGCTGGCTTAAATACGGCTTTATTAGCCCCTTCTATTTCTATTGCTTCGCCGGTTTGTGGATTACGACCTGTACGGGCTGGGTAATAACTTAATGCAAAAGTGCCAAAACCGGATATTTGTACCTGATCGCCTTCAGACAATGATTTGGTAATCACCTTTTGTAAGCTGGTTAACGCTGCTTGTGCGTCTTTTTTTGTTAACTCGCTTGTGTGTGCCATGGCTGTAACAAGTTCTGCCTTATTCATTTTTTGCTCCTAAATACACGCGCTGGCTTTAGCCAACTAGCGTGGCAATACAATGATGTAAAAATAAAAGCAGGCAGGCTAAGGGTTACAAGGGGGTAAGTCAACCTTAACCAAGGGCTAAGGGGCTTAGTGAAAGTCATTGGGTTTAAATATAATCAGCTTGGCTGTTTTATAGTCATAAAGATGACTTAATCGCTTGCTAAGATGAAATAAAAATCACCGTGAGCAAACGTGAACGCTAATCAATACCGCTGGTTTGAATTTACCTTTATTTTTATCATCCTGCCTTTAATTGGCTTTAATATTCGCCAGTATTTATCTAACTGGCTTATTCCAGCACTGATCATTTTAATGAGTGTGTGCTGTATGCTGCTGCTAAACGACATTCACTTTAAGCGCTTTAGATTAACCAGTATGGGGCAGTTTTCTGCTGTGAAGCGCCGTATGTTTAGCTTTTTCTTTATTGGCGCATTATTTTCAGGGGTGTTTTATAACCTACTCTACCAAGGACACTGGTTTACTTTACCGCGTGAAAACCTCACCGATTGGCTGATGCTATTGTTGCTCTACCCTTTGTTGTCGGTGATCCCCCAAGAGTTAATATTTAGAACCTACTTTTTTCATCGCTATAAGCGCATTATGCCCAGTAAATGGTTGCGCATTATTATTAGCGCCAGTGTATTTGCATTGGCACATATTATTTACGCCAATTGGATAGCTGTTAGTTTAGCGTTTGTCGGTGGCTTACTATTTGCCTATACCTACGCGCAAAGCCGCTCAACTTTTGCCTGTGTTATTGAGCACAGCTTATGGGGCATTTGGATGTTTACCCTAGGGATTGGTGACTACTTAGATTCGGGTGCACTGAATTAACTAACCGCAATAAAAAAGCCGCGACATGCGCGGCTTTATTAAATTAGTTTTTAATTAAAAACCAAAAATACTGATATTAAAAAACTTGGTCGCAACGGTATTTACAAAAATAAGCAGTAAAATCGCTGGGATAAATGTTTGTAGTGAAAAGTTAACGTACTTTTCCATAAAGCTATTCGCATAATTAGGCGAACCTTGTCTTAGCTCTTCACTTAAACGAACCTTCTTCCATTTATACATTACGAACAAACACACCATTAAACCATTGAGTGGTAAAATAGTGTCGTAGAACACGTCATATACAATATCAAAAAAGCTCTTGTTACCACTGCCGTAGCTAGTGAAGGTAGTTAGGCTGTCAATCATACCAAACGACATAATACACATAATGGTTAACACACCGGTTGATAAGGTAAGTATGCCTAGCGCTTTTTTACGGCTAATGCCTTTACGGTCGCTGAGTGTGGCAGTCGGCACTTCTACAATTGATACCAACGATGTAATTGCAGCAAAAAATACCAGCAAAAAGAAAATAAACGCCACTGCAGAGGCACCAAAATAGCCAATATCGTGTTGTAACGCTAATAAGATTTTTGGTAAGTACACAAAAATCATTGAAACTGACGAGTCAGATAACTTTGTTGGATCGGTATTTGGGTCAAAGCTAAAAATAGCCGGTAACACCATTAAGCCTGCAACAAAGGCAACTAATGAGTCGGTAATGGCAACCATTTTCGCACTGCCCACAATGTCATCTTTTTTAGAAATGTAAGAGGCATACGTAATTAAAATACCCATACCTAACGACAATGAGAAAAACGCTTGGCTCAATGCGCCATTAAGAACACTGGCATTCATTTTACTAAAATCAGGAATAATATAGTACTTCACACCCGCCATTGCGTTATCAAGGGTGAGTACATAACCCACTAATATAATAAGCATGACAAATAACGCCGGCATCAAAAATTTAGCCGCTTTTTCTATGCCATCTTTTACGCCACCGACCAATATTAAGTTAACAATCACCACAACCAGTGCCATGTAGCCAAACACCGTGTAGCTGTTAATAAACTCATCAAAGTGCCCAGGGTTTGCCAACTTATCCAAATTACCAAATGCGGTTTGGCTTAAGTAACCAAAAATCCACACCGTGATCACCATGTAAAAAACGGCAATCATAAATGGCGTTAACACGGCTAAAAAGCCAGCAAACTTCCATTTCTTATCGTTATTGGCTAACGCTTTGTATGCACCAAGAGGATCTTTTTGTGCGTGGCGACCCATAGCCATTTCGGCCATCATGACGGGTAAACAAATGAATGCGACGAACAAAGCATAGACGAGCAAAAATGCACCACCGCCATTCTTAGTCGCAGAAACTGGAAAGCCTACTAAGTTACCAATGCCCACAGCAGAACCCGCCGCTGCTAATATAAATCCTAAGCGGGAGCTAAAGTGCTCTCTATTTTCACTCATGTAATAACCTTGTTATTATTTATCTTATCCAAGGGACTCTACCAGTGTTACACAACGCTTTTCAAGCAATTACCGCGTAAAAAAACATTCTTGCTGTAAACATCGCCATAAACACTTTTAATTCACCATTTATCAACGCTATGCTAGTATGCAGTTAATTAAATTTAACAAGTTTTGAGAGTATTTTTATGTTGTATATGATTTATTCAACGGACGTCCAGAACAGCTTAGAGCACAGAAAAGCTGCTCGCCCTGCTCATTTAGCACGTTTACAAACGCTAGAAAACGAAGGTCGACTATTAACAGCCGGACCCCTTCCAGCGGTTGATAGTGAAGACCCTCAAGATGCGGGCTTTACTGGCTCTTTAGTGATTGCTGAATTTAACTCTTTAGAAGATGCCAGAGAATGGGCCGCAGATGATCCTTATGTTGCGGGTGGCGTATATGAAAACTCAATTGTTAAACCATTCAAAAAAGTGTTCCCTGCTTAACATTAACGTGAGTTCCCTTGTTTAACTGCAACCAGTAATTCAGGGTTTGTTCACTCATTTTTAATTAGACTTTGTCTTATAAAAATTTAAATACTCAATAGAGTAATTAAATTTTAGTGGCTTAGTTTTTTAGGCTAAGCAGGTATGTTCTAGGAGTTTCGTAATGCGTGTATTATTAACACTCAATTTAATTGCTGTTTTTTGTTTGGCTAATGTTGCCCATGCAAATAATACTAACAGCACACCCGATAAAATTGAGATAAGCAAAAAGAAAGCAGTAATACTTGCAAAACAAACCACAGACGGTACAACATTAAAAATTTCAGAAGAAACACAATTTTATACAGTACGAATTTTAAAAGCTGACGGCCACGTCGTCGATTTGAAGATAAACAAAAAAACTGGCGAAGTGAAAAAGGATTAACCAATGCGAATTTTAGTAATAGAAGATGATTTACATTTGGCAGATAATCTGCGCAATGCATTAGAAAAAGAGCGTTACAGTGTTGATTTATGTCACGATGGCGAAGCGGGCCTTTTTCATATAACAGAATACCCTTTAGACATGGCAGTGGTTGATTTAGGCCTGCCTAAAATAGATGGTATAGAGCTTATAAACAAAGCCCGCGCCCAAGGGATCACTATCCCTATTTTAATTTTAACGGCGCGCGATCGCTGGCAAGACAAAGTTGAAGGCCTCGATGCGGGCGCTGACGACTACCTAACTAAGCCATTTCATGTTGAAGAACTCATTGCTCGCTGTAATGCGCTTATTCGTCGAAGTGCAGGTAAAGCAAACCCAGAAATGACAGCCGGCCCTATTAAAATTCATACGCGTTCACAACAAGTGTGGGTAAACGACAAAGAGCTAAGCTTAACCGCATACGAATATAAAGTACTTGAATACTTAATGGTTAACCCGCAAAAAGTAATTTCAAAGTCTGAGTTAACAGAACATATTTATGACCAAGATTTCGATCTTGATTCAAACGTCATTGAAGTGTTTGTATTGCGTTTACGTAAAAAGCTCGACCCAGACGGTGTGCTTAACCCAGTAGAAACACTACGTGGGCGTGGTTACAGGCTTAAAAGCCAGTGGTAGCACCGCAAATTTCGTTAAAAATAAGGCAAGGATTTATCCTTGTCTTTGTTTTATTAGTCGCCTTACCCATTTTGTTTTACTCCATAGGTAAGGCGTATTACGCGTCACTTGTTGATGCCACCGAAAAAAACCTCGAAGCGCACCTGTATTCACTCATCTCCGAGGTTGATTTTACAGAGCGTGGTATTATTATGCCCAGCTCTATTTTAACCCCCGAACTCAACAACTTAAATTCTGATACTTATGCCATGATTTACCGTGACGATGTGCCTATTTGGCATTCTGAGTCGGCGGTTAACGTTAACTTTGTTCCCCAATATATAGAGCCCAAAGCCGGTGCCGCAGATTTTAGACGCGTGGTTTATAACAACACCGCCTATTGGCAGTTAAGCTTAACGGTCATTCTTAATAATATTGACCAGTCAGAACAAGCACGATTTATTTTATTAAAACGCAACGATGCCCTACTGCGTTTAATGGACGGGTTTAAACAAACCTTAGTCGATTGGATGTTTATAATGGGCATTGCCATTGCAGGGTTAATGGCTATTGGTTTTATTTGGAGTGCAAGGCCGCTGCAGCGCCTAGATAAAGAAATAAAAGCTATTGAATCAGGCGATATTCAAGAAATTAAAGGCTTATACCCCGTTGAACTACAAACAATAAAAGCCGACCTCAACCTATTGTTAGAGTCGCAGCAGCGCCAAAAAGAGCGCTACAGAGCCTCACTCAGTGATTTAGCACATGCACTTAAAACGCCGTTAGCTGTATTAAAATCAAGCCCACTGGCCAACGATGCCGACGCACAAGAACAACTTGACCGAATTAATGTGATGATCGAGCACCAATTAAAACGTGCTGCTACTGGGGCTTCCGATACATGGAAAAAGCAAACTCCCATCAAACCGGTTATCGACTCTATCTTAAGTGCAATGGGTAAGGTTTATCGCGATAAAGACATCATATTTAATTGCAAAGTGAGTGATAAAGATTACTTTTTAGGCGATAAAACCGATTTAATGGAGTTATTAGGTAACTTAATAGATAATGCCTGCAAAGCCTGTCGCTCCCAAGTAAGTATTGACGTTTCACAAGCTAAAACACTTAGCATTAGTATTTGTGATGACGGCCCGGGTATTCAACCAGACAAACGCGAGTCATTGCTTCAACGCGGTACTCGCCTTGATACTTACGAAAGTGGCCATGGTGTTGGCATGGCGATTGTATCTGACTTGGTGAAGTCGTATCACGGGTTGTTAACTATTTCTCACTCGCAACGTTTGGGCGGCGCAAAATTTATTCTCGAGTTTAATTACCATGAAAAAAAATAACTATATCCTTTTTTTTACTCTAGCTCTGTTATTTGCTTGGGCTTTTCCAAGCGTTGCAGCGCCGCTTGAATGCACACTTGAAAAAAACGCCCTACCCGAACAAATCAAAGCATATACACAATGTTTAGATGCCAAACTAAATAGAGTACAGCAAGAACAAGATAGCTGGATCCAAAAGCGTACCTTTGAACTATCTGCATTAGAAAGCGAAACCGGCAACACCCAAATTTTGTCATTATTTAAGCTAAGCATTAACGCTAAAGACAACTACATTCAAAGAAGCTGCCAATGGCGCTACATGCTAAAACAACCTAATGCACAACAAGCCGTTGTTACCTACAAAGAGTGTGAAATAGCCATGACCGAGCAATTTATTCAGCAGCTTAAAACGTCTCTTTAATTAGCTCATAGGGAAGCGATTTATGTTGTGGCTTGGTAATTAAGTGAATAGTTTATTGGTGTTTTGGGAAGTGCAGCCTTAAAGACTGCATTTTTGTAGTTATATAGTTTGAAATGTGATTACTCTGACCATACCGCAAATTCATTTCCACTAGGATCGCTAAAGTGAAATCGTCTACCACCGGGAAATGAAAATGTAGGCTTAATTATTTTGCCTCCTGCTTTTTCAATTTTATTTTGAGTCGCTTCAAGGTCATTACTGTATAACACAATTAACGGGCTTCCGTTTTTAGTAGAAACAACTAAATCAGATTTAAAGAAACCACCATCAACCCCTTGCGCGGTAAAACTACAATATTCTGGGCCATAATCTACAAATGACCAGCCAAACACCGTACTGAAGAAAGCCTTTGTAGCTGCAATATTTTGTGCAGGAATTTCAATATAGTTAATTTTATTATTTTGATGCGTAATACCATGATGCCGATCGCTCAATACCATTCAAGCCGATCACTTTTTTGTCTGTCAGTAGACCTCAGTAAA
>NZ_JBEOOG010000068.1:0-22119 GCF_040308965.1 Pseudoalteromonas sp. MER144-MNA-CIBAN-0113 | reverse complement strand
GATAGCTGATAGCTGATAGCTGATAGCTGATAGCTGATAGCTGATAGCTGATAGCTGATAGCTGATAGCTGATAGCTCTTTAGAAGGATTTGATATGAAACTCGAAGATATTCGTCGTGAATACCTGCAAGATGCGCTCAGTGAAGACAACTTGCTTGATGATCCGTTTAAGCAGTTTGAAACCTGGCTTGAGCATGCTGTTGCCAGTAACTTGCCCGACCCTACAGCAATGGTGGTCGCTACGGTTGATGACACCGGTCAGCCTTCACAGCGTATTGTGCTGCTAAAGCATTTAGATGATAACGGTTTTGTGTTTTTTACTAATACCGGTTCACGAAAAGCACAAGAGCTTAAAGGCAATAATAAAATTTCCTTGCACTTTCCGTGGCACCACATGGAGCGCCAAGTGATTGTGTATGGTGAGGCGCAGCCGCTTCCAACGTCAGCCGTGGCTAAGTACTTCTTATCACGTCCAAAAGAAAGTCAATTAGCCGCTTGGGCGTCGCAACAAAGCCGCCCGGTGTCGTCGCGCAAAGTGTTAATGGAAACCTTTGCCAATATGAAAAACAAGTTTGCCAAAGGTGAAATACCACTCCCTGATTTTTGGGGCGGATATTGTGTTGTGCCGCAAAAAATCGAGTTTTGGCAAGGCGGAGCTCACCGTCTACATGATCGCTTTATGTATCAGCGTCAGGCCGATAATAGCTGGCAAATAACGCGCTTAAATCCGTAGTGGGCTAGTTTTTTGAAGTTTATAGACTCGCATTGCCATCTTGATTTTAGTGAGTTTGATGCAAACCGCGAATCACTTATTAATGCCTGTGTAGCAAAGGGCGTTAGCCAATTTATTGTGCCAGGTATTAGCTTGGCGCAATCTCAAAACCTACTAGAGTTTAAAGCAACCTACCCACAAGTCAGCATAGCGGCAGGGCTGCATCCTTATTTTTTAGCGCAACATCAGCAATCGCACTTAGAATCGCTGTATAACTTTGCTAAAACAAACAAAGCTCAGCTGGTGGCTATTGGTGAGTGCGGGCTCGATCGCAGTATTTCCAATCTTGAAAAACAAACCTTTTTGTTTGAGCAGCAAATAGCGCTTGCTAATGAGCTTGATTTACCGCTAATTGTGCATCACAGGCAAAGCCATGATTTAATTGCGCAGTCGTTTAAGCGTTGTAGGCCAAAAAACGGCGGTGTGCTCCATGCTTTTTCAGGCTCAATTCAACAAGCGCACTATTATATAAAGCAGGGTTTTAAACTTGGAGTCGGTGGGGTTATAACTTACGAGCGTGCAGCTAAAACACGTGCGGTTATAGCAAAGCTTGAGCCGCAGCATTTAGTACTTGAAACTGACTCACCTTCAATGCCGCTAAGTGGTTATCAAGGGGAGATAAATACCCCACTGCATATTCCTAACGTATTTGATGCGCTTTATGGTTTAAAACCAAATAGCGATAAATTTCAATTAGCTGAGCAGCTTTATGATTCATGCTCAGACGTTTTTTGTATATAACGATTTACTTGCCAGCGCTTTAATCCTCGGCCTAATTGCCAAGTAAAAATACAGGCAATCACTAACATAAGTAGCACTTGGCGACCTAAATCATGAAAATGATTATGGCTAGCCGATACCGCAGCACGGGTTAAATAGGTAATAGATACAAAGCCAATCGGGCGGTTGTCGTCTGAAATAACTTGCTCAACAAAAGGCGTTTTTAACTTACTAATACCCGGTGATGAGTCAGGTAATAAGCCATACACATGATGCGATTGCCAATTATCGCTGCTCGCAAGTACCACACCTTGTTTGTCATAAATAGTGGCCGAGAGTACAAATTCATCTTTACTGATATTGTTGCATAAGGTGGTCAGTTGCTGCTTGTTTTTTTCTATCAGCGGATTTTTAGCATTCAGTGCCATAAACTGAGTGAGAGATTTAGCTGCGCTATTGGTATTATCGTAAAGCAATTGATGACTTTGAAAGCTACTATTTATACCCACCCAGCTTAATAATACAAAGCAGCCAGCGGCCAATAGCAAACGGACTAAACGCTTTTTTTGCGAGGCTGTAAGTGGATTTTTAAGATGGTTATTTTTCATAGTCACCGTATATGCTGCTGACAGCATTTTGATTTGATGTTACAACTACACTATAACCTTAAATCCACCCTGATGGCGAATTTTGTATCTTATATCCTTATCATCAATGCGCTAAATGTCAGGAAATATAAACGGAGATCCCATGTCGAACGCGAACATGGCACAGCAAAGCGCTGAGCTATTATCATCATCACTTATTCTTAATAAGTGGTTTAGCTACCAACAAGGTGTTTTTACACCACTAAATACAACACCGAACAGAAACCAAGGGCTATTTGGTATTGCATTTGGCGGTGACTTTAATACGCAGCATATTAATAGCATTATTGAATTTTTTGCGGCTCACCAGCAAAATGTAACAGCAATTTGTCAATATCAGCCAGATTTAGGGTTATCTCCGGCATTATGTTTTTATATAGAAAATACAGAGCGCGCAATAAATCCTCTCGAACTTCAAACTTTTGCAAATACCTTGGCATGCCAGTTAGTGCAAGTTACCAATCCCCCTGATTTAAAAAAACCAGGATTATTGGTAATGGATATGGATTCAACAGCTAT
Source organism: Pseudoalteromonas sp. MER144-MNA-CIBAN-0113 (assembly GCF_040308965.1). Classification (NCBI taxonomy): domain Bacteria; kingdom Pseudomonadati; phylum Pseudomonadota; class Gammaproteobacteria; order Alteromonadales; family Pseudoalteromonadaceae; genus Pseudoalteromonas; species Pseudoalteromonas sp. MER144-MNA-CIBAN-0113. The sequence continues at coordinate 19,461 of NZ_JBEOOG010000068.1, read as the reverse complement.
TACTATTGAGTGTATTGATGAAATTGCACGTTTGGCTAATGTATACGACGAGGTTGCCAGCGTGACCGCGCAGGCAATGGCAGGCAAGCTTGATTTTAGTGAAAGCTTATACCAACGTGTTGCTAAGCTTGAAGGCATTGAAAAGAGTTTAATTGATGAGCTTAAAAGTACACTGCCTTTAATGCCGGGAATTAAAGCGTTATGCCAAATTTTAAAACACCACGATTGGTATTTAGCGATTGCATCTGGCGGTTTTGTGCCGTTTGCTGAGCGAGTGCAGGAGCTGATTAATTTAGATGAAGTGCATGCCAATGTGCTTGAATTTAAAGACGATAAACTAACAGGTAAGGTGTTAGGTGGGATTGTTGATGCTGAGCAAAAAGCGGTTGTTTTAAATGCCTTACAACAAAAACTGGGGCTTGAAAAAAGTCAAACTGTTGCCATTGGTGATGGCGCAAACGATTTAAAAATGATGGCTCATGCTGGCTTAGGCGTTGCTGTGCATGGTAAACCTAAAGTAGTTGAACAAGCCCAAGCTGCTATATGCCAAGGCTCGTTATTACAACTGTTATATATGCTGGCGGTTCCGCTAAACCCATCACAGGTTTAACGTAAACGGTTTAACCAAATTAGTTTGCGCCTAGACATTTGCTCAACCTGTTGTTGGTTGAGCGATAAATGCTCAAGCGCTTCATTACTTACATCAATAATGTCGCCAACACCTGATACAGACCACAAGGCATCCTCTAAGTCTTTGGCTTTGTGAATTGCGTATTGGCTTACGTATTTTAGCTCGTTTGCTAAGTAATCAGTATCGAGTCGACCAGTACGTGAAATATATAAACGCATTATAAAAACCAGTTCAGACTTCAGCCCTTTACTTATTTGCTGCTTAAACTCGCTGCAGTCAGTACCTAAAACACATTGACTGGTAATAGCATCGGCTATATTTTCTTTTTTAGGATCGAAGTTAATTACCAAACTAAACTCTAACGGCGGATCTTGGCGGGTGCGATCTTTAATATTAGGTGTGATCACATCAATTATGTGTGCTTTAGTAATAATATTCGATAAGTCTGTTTGAGCATTTAACAGAGCAAAGTTCTGCAAAATAACATGTAATGGGCTTGGGTATAAACCAAATCCCATGGCGCCAATTTCGAAATGTGCCATTGATTTATGTAGATAAATTGGGAACTGACACAGCGTTTTGGTCACCATATTTCTGAGTGCCGTAGAAAGCCCGGGTACTTTAGGTGACTCTTCAGCTACTTTTAATTTTTGTTTATTGCTATTAATTAAAAGGGTAAAAAAATCGACCCCAGTATGAGGTGAGCCTTTATCTACATGCGCTTTCAAATTAATAGTAGTCAGCGATTTGCTTACTGCCATTACTTCATACTGAATGTGGCTGAGGGAATAACTTTTGGTAATTTTTTGCAAATCGGGAAATGATAACGAAACAATATCGCCTTTTTTAAAGTTCACTTCTTGATTGCACTCTAATTGTAAGCCAAATATTGAAAAATCACGGGTATGCCCATGTAATACCGCATCACGGGTATTAATCACCACATTAGTTTTGTATAAATAGCGTTTATTAGAGCGAAGATTTACATACTCTAGAGGCACAGTATTTAGCTCAGGAGGAGATTCATGCTTACTGTGGCCAAAAAACTTCAGCTTGTTAGCTAAGGCCTTATTAAACTCGTAATGTTGATAATGCTGTTGTTCATGTTTATTACCTACTTGGGTAAGCAGCATTAAATATTTTACGTCTTTTATAGCGCCCTCAACACGCGGTGAAGGCGGCTTGTTTAGTTTTTCAATATTTTTACCCAACGAGTTAGGTAAAGATAAAGGAATATAAGCATCTTCAGTATGGCTTGGCATTAGTTGTAACTTAAAGCAGCGCCAACTGTCTCTGCGGCTACCAAAACCAAAAAACAATGCTTTTAATTTTGCGTGTTGCTCAAGCTCTGAGCGAGTGGCTGAGTAGTAATAAATTTTTCCTGCAGAGACATGAGTAAAGGTATATAAGTACTCTTCTTTTACAGCTACCGGTTTTAACGCTAAGGTGCGAATGCGTTTATGATTTAACACGCTGTAAAGACAAGATTTTTTGCGTTCATCAGTAAAGTAACGCTGAATAAATAAACTGTTTTCGGTGGTTAAGCTCAGGCTTGGATAATAAACGCCGTTTTTCTGGCTAATAAAAACATATAGAGAGTTAACCCTAGGGATGTAATATTGTTCGTACCCCTTAGAAATAACCGCATCCAGGGTGTTATCTAAATTCACTTTATAACGGCGTTTATTACCATGAATAAAGCTTTCTAAAAACCGATCAAACGCGCTGTTATTTTCTTCAAATGTACGTTTTAAGCGGATATGATTAAATTCATCTGAGGTATTTTCTATCGCCACAACTTCATATTTAACACCACTTTTAAGGCCTAACTGAAAGTCTTGCTCTAAGCCTACTAAGTGCATAGTAATAGGCTGACCTTTTTTTAAGCTATATCTCGACGCCAACTTAATTTTACAGCCACTGAGAGAAATATCAGAGGTGCTAGCGTCAATTTTTGCTTGCCTGTCATACTCAATGGTAATTTTAATTGAGTAATTCATTCGCTCTTCACTACGACTTTCATAGGCTGCAAACTTAATAACATTGGTAGTTAGCTTGCGTTGCGGTTCTACTTTTTTTGCTGTGGTTAATTGCTGTTGTAATACCCGATAATTATTGTCGGTATTCATTACCGCTTCGTAAACTGCCAGGGTGTAGCCTTTATGTTGCTTTATTGCCGCTTCGAATACTTCAATTGCGGTGTCATCCATAAAGTGTTGCTTGCTTTTGTATTCATAAGGCTTTACTTGGCCGTTTACTAAACCACGTAGATCAATAAAGCGGTCTATCGGCTGAGATAAACGAGACATTTCCATTTTTATTAAAAACTGCTCGGGTTTAGTTAACTCGGCAGTTTTTGACTTGAAAATGAGATCAAACTTAGCATTTCCCAAATACTGTTTTAATTCATTTACAAGCGCTTCATGCTTAAGCAATACGTCTTCAGCCATTTATAAATCATCACCGTCTAATTTAAAAAGTAGGTATACTTTTGCAATTATTTATTAGAGTATTTAATAAATAGAATCTCGCAAAACCGTCAAATGCGGCCTCGATACTCTGCGTAACTATACTTGTGTTTAACCTGAACTCCGGATAATAAATCCATCTCAAGCAGCTATTTTCAGCGCTAACTGCGTTTAATTTACTTGCAATAGACTAGAGTTATTGACGCGTAATTTCGCCTTGTTTCACTAAAAATCTCTAGCTAGAGAATAATAAGCACAAATATCTTTTTGATTCAACATGTTAGTAAATCTCTTAACCAAAGTTTAGGTTATTTATTGTTATTTTCTAATAGCCAATTAATTGGCAAGGGTTTATTAGTTTTTTAAAGCAAGAAACATGCCTTAAAGTGGACTAAGTGAAACTACATTAATATAGTATCAGTGTGAGACTAAATGCGCTGTTCCACAAGACGTTGTTGCTAAGACAAAGCCTGCAATGGCAAAATAAGCGCTTAACACTGTGTATTTCAAAATAAAGAATAGTAGGTAAGGTTTTAAATGGCTAAAGCGGCAAAAGTAGAGTTTGTTTGTACAGAATGTGGCATGAACTATCAACGTTGGCAAGGCCAGTGTCGCTGTGGCGCATGGAACACTTTAGCAGAGTTCAAACCTTCTGCAGGGCAAAACAAAAAGGTAGCTGCTCGTGCCAGTGTAGGTGGCTATGCTGGTGGCATTGGTGGTGGCTCTAAAAAAATTAATGATGTAGCTACCGCAGAGGCTGAAAAACAGCTTACCGAAATTGGTGAACTTGACCGTGTGTTAAGTGGCGGTGTAACCACCGGCTCAGTTAATATTATTTCTGGTGATCCGGGGGCGGGTAAAACAACGCTACTATCAGATTTAGTAGCAAGAATGTCTCAGCGTATGCCATCACTTTACTGTACCGCAGAGGAGTCATTATCCCAGTTTAAAAACAGGGTTAATCGTTTAAAGCTTAATTACAACGAAGATGAACTCTATTTACTGTCAGAAACCAGTGTTGAAACCATTATTGAAGAGCTGGATAAAAACAAAATTAAGTTTGCCGTTATCGACTCTATTCAAGCCGTTGTCACCGATACCGCTAATGGCAGCCCAGGTTCACCTTCTCAGGTAAAAAGTGCAGCTCAGGCATTGACTCAATATTGTAAGCAAAACGACGTGACTATGTTTATTATTGCTCACGTAAATAAGAATAATGAAATAGCAGGCCCGCAAACCTTAGTACACATAGTTGATGCACTGTTACATATTGATACCAATGATGGTCAAGTGCGTACTCTGCGTGCTAATAAAAATCGCTTTGGTGATATAGACACCGTCGGCATTTTTAAAATGTGTGAACGCGGTATGCTCAGTGTGGATAACCCCAGTGAAATTTTCTTATCGGGTTCAACTACAGAGTCGCCAGGGTCGACGATCACCTGTATTCGTAAAGGAAATCGTAATTTACTGCTAGAAATTCAGTGTTTAACCACTGAAACCGAAGCAGAGTTTCCACAGCGAGTATGTGTTGGTTTAAATATGAACCGGATCAAAATGCTCACCGGTATTTTACGTAAGCACACTAAAACCAAAATATTCCACGATACATTTTTTAATATTGTCGGTGGCCTAAAAATAGATGAGTCAGAAACCTGCATTGACTTAGCGCTGGTTACTGCACTTTTAAGTAGTTTGAATGAATTCGTTGTTCCACGAACCACCTGTATTATGGGTGAGTTGAGTTTAAACGGTGATGTGCGCCCAATCGACAGTGGTGTGCCCCGTGTTAAAGAAGCGGCGCAACATGGGTTTACTGAAATATTTATTCCATTTCGTAATTACCATAAATCCATGGAAGGACTGGGCGCTAAAATAACGCCAGTTAAAACCGTGCACGAACTACTTAGCTTAATAAATTAACACACAAAAAAGTGCTTAACGACTCATGTTCACAATGTTAGTCTTGCAAAAGCCACTTATATAAAGAGTTGAATAAGGAAATAACATGAAAAAATTAGTGATTGCAGCCGCGATTATTGCTGCAGGTGTGGGTGGCGTAAGCTATGCAAACTATGTAGCAACACAGGAGGTACGTGCTGAGGTTGATAAGCAGTTGGCTTTGGTTAGCGAACAAACAGGTGCCAGCTTTAACTACGCAGAGTTATCGGCGAGTGTTATTTCAAACAGTGTTGCCATTAGTAACATAGAAGTGACCAGCCCTGAGGGGAAAAATATTGCCACGGTTGAGCATGTTGAAGTGATTGGTTACGAAAGCGATAAAATATCGCCACATACCGCTTTTACACTAAAGAACTTCCAATTTGATAAAAGCTTTGTCGATACACTTCCAGCAGATACTAATGCACAACTTGCCTCGGCCAGTTATGATTTACACTCATCATTAGATTACGATGAACAATCTGGTAACAGCGATATAGTTGTTAAATTACACGCCAACGATATTGCCAGCATTGATATGAATATGGGGTTGGCTAACTCTAAAGCGCTTATGGATGCTTCGCTTGAAATAAGCAAAGCTCAGCAAGCTGCAGGTAATACACCGCTTACTTATGAGCAAGAGCTACAACAGCAAACACTTATTATGCAAGCAATGAGTCAGTTAGAGCCACGTACCATGAGTGTAACGCTTGATAACCAAGGTGAGTTAAGTACTTTGCTAGAAAGTGAATTAGCCAAACAAGGTATGACACTAGAGCAAATGCAAATGATGCTGGCTCAACAGTTACAACAAGCGCCGGTAACCGAAGAAATAGCGCAAGCATTAACTAACTTTGCTAAAGGCTTAAATTCGCTTAGTGTTTCGGCTAAACTACCTGAAGGTAAAACCATGATGGAAGTGAATCAGCAACTAATGATGTTAGCAGGGCAACCCGAAGAGCTGGTTAAGTTTATAAATTTAGAAGTAAAAGGCAAATAATAGAATAAGTTGCCAGCTTCCAGTTTAATGTAAAAAGCCGTACTTGATTATTCAAGTACGGCTTTTATTATTTTAGCTGATAGCTGATAGCTGATAGCTGATAGCTGATAGCTGATAGCTGATAGCTGATAGCTGATTACTTAGTGCAGAATACGGGCTCTAATTGTGCCTTCAACAGCACTGAGTTCTTTTAGTGCTACTTCAGATTGAACGGTATCTACGTCAATAACCACGTAACCAATTGCTTCATCCGTTTGTAAGTACTGTGCGGCAATATTAATACCATGCTGAGCAAACGCTTGGTTAATTTGCGTTAACACGCCAGGGCGGTTGTGGTGCACGTGTAACAAGCGACTACGGTTGGCAAGTTCTGGTAATGATACTTCAGGGAAGTTAACTGCTGTAATAGTTGAGCCATTATCTGAGTACTTAGCGAGTTTACCTGCTACTTCAATACCAATGTTTTCCTGTGCTTCTTGAGTAGAACCCCCAATGTGCGGCGTTAAAATAACGTTGTCGAATTCACGTAGTGGCGAAATAAACTCTTCATCGTTTGATTTCGGCTCAACTGGGAATACATCAATGGCTGCACCGCTAAGTTTCTTCTCTGTTAGTGCTTCAGCTAGGGCGTCAATGTCAACCACAGTACCGCGAGAAGCATTAATTAAAATAGCGCCTTGCTTCATCACGGCAAGCTCTGCTGTTCCAATCAAGTTTTTAGTTTGCGGTGTCTCTGGAACATGTAAGCTAATAATATCAGCGCGTTGCAACAGCTGCGTTAAGTTATGTACTTGTGTAGCATTACCTAAAGATAGTTTGTCTTCAATATCGTAATACTCCACGTTCATACCAATATTTTCAGCCATAATACCCAGCTGAGTACCAATGTGACCGTAACCAATAATACCTAAGGTTTTACCGCGCGCTTCAAACGAGCCATTAGCTGTTTTTAACCAACCGCCGCGGTGGGCAGCGGCATTACGCTGAGGAATACCACGTAATAACAGCAGTATTTCACCAAGTACAAGCTCAGCTACAGAGCGGGTATTTGAAAACGGGGCATTAAATACCGCAATACCGCGCTCACGTGCTGCGTTTAAATCTACTTGGTTTGTACCAATACAAAAGCAACCTACAGCGACTAGCTTTTCAGCTGCGTTTAATACAGATTCGTTAATATGAGTACGAGAACGAAGCCCTACAAAGTGCACATCTTTAATACGCTCTATAAGTTCGTCCTCTGGCAACGATGTTTTAACGTAGTCGATATTGCTATAACCGTTACGTTTTAGCGTTTCAACAGCGCTTTGGTGAACACCTTCAAGCAAGAGAATTTTAATTTTGTCTTTTGCTAACGATACCTTACTCATAACCATATCCTATTTAATTTGTGGCCCATTTTTAGTGCCGATAATCACTTTATCAGCACCGCGCTCTGCAAATAGGCCGTTGGTAACTACGCCAACAATTTGATTTATTTGTGTTTCAAGCTGTTTAGCATGGGTAATTTTTAAATTATGTACATCTAAAATAACGTTGCCGTTATCGGTTACTACACCTTGGCGATACACAGGATCACCACCTAGTTTTAATAATTCACGGGCAACGTAGCTACGTGCCATCGGAATAACTTCAACCGGAAGAGGGAAGTCTCCTAGGGTATCGACTAGTTTTGTATCATCTACAATGCACACAAACTGTTTCGCTACTGCTGCTACTATTTTTTCACGGGTAAGCGCCGCTCCGCCGCCTTTAATCATTTCGTTTAGGGCGTTAATTTCATCTGCGCCATCAACGTATACGTCGAGTGCCGCTACATCGTTAAGCTCAAACACTTCTATGCCAAGCTCTTTTAAGCGTGCTGTAGATGCTTCTGAACTTGATACTGCACCAACGATGGTGTCTTTAACTGTGCCTAGGGCATCAATAAAGTGATTAACGGTTGAGCCTGTACCTACACCTACTATGGTGTTTTCTTTTACAAACTCGAGTGCAGCCCACGCAGCTGCTTTTTTTAATTCATCTTGTGTCATTGTTGTCTGCTCATTGGTGTCAAAATAGCTGTTAGTTTACAAGATTAGTTGTTACCAACAGTAGGTTTTATCGGGTGTTATGATCGTTTTTAGTGGTACATCCCACGATTCAATCGGTAACTCATCGACTTGTTGGCACGCATGTGCGAGGCCAATAAGTTGCGGTTGTTGCCAATGTTGTTCGTATAAACGTGCGAATGTTCTATCGTAAAACCCACCTCCCATTCCAAGGCGATTACCAAATTTATCAAATGCCACTAATGGCATTAAAACGTAATCAAGCTCAGGTAATGGGCATATTTGAGAGCAATTCAGCTTAGGCTCCAAGATACCATAGCGATTTGCTCTCATGGGTGAGTTTTTTTCATAGCGTTGAAATAGTAAATTAGCCCCATTAAATGGATGGATTATGGGCAGGTAAATAGCCTGGTCAGTGTTCCATAATTCATTAATTAACAATGATGTATCTAATTCTCCATCATTACTTAAATAAAGCGCGATATGGCTTTTTTTGGCCGGATTTATGCTTTTTAAGTGTTGAATAAAATTCACTTTAAGCGATTCGGCGGCTAATTCTTGCTGGTTTTTTGATAGGTTATTACGTGCTTTACGAATATCGTGTCTTATTTGTGCGCGATTATTACTCATTAAATAACTTAACCGTAATTAAAAAGAGAATAAATTAGGAAATAATAAGTACGTAGCAAGTACAATAAGCAATATTACGGCTGTAGAAATCAGCGAATATAAAACAAGGTTGCCGCGTTTTTTGGGCTCAGTAGAGAGTGGCTCATCTAGCATTAAATCGTCATCTTCCCATACTTCATTGTTTTCATCAGGTAATGATAATTCAACTTCAGGGAGGCGTTGCTCAATATCTTCTAGTTTTTCTTCAAGGCGAATTAGGCTACTGGTAATGTAATCTAGGGCGTCAAATAAGCGCTGATCTCGCTGGCTGTCGTAAGCTGTTTGAGGTGCCGTTTGTGTAGCGGCAGCTTGCTGAAGTTTGCTTTTAATCCCCAGCGTTGAAAGTAACTTAGCTTGCTTGAGTGCTTTATCTTTGGGGCAAGGGGCAAATAACGGTTTGCCATCAAAAAAAGCAGCCACTTTTTCTGGCGAGGTTTTCAGCTTTTCTGTCAGTGCAGTGGTCACTGCTTGGCTGTCTGCACCTTCTGCAAGTCCTACAAATATAACACGAAAATTGTCGGCCATTTTTTATCCCTAATACGCTTTATTGTATAAGCAGAGTATATACCTAAAATGTTAAACAGTTCGAGACTGTTTTACGACTAACTTAATACACATAGCAAAACGGCCCTAAAAAGGGCCGTTTAAATATTAGCTAAGTGGCTTATAGCCCAGCTGCTGCACGAAGTGCGTCTGCTTTATCTGTGCGTTCCCATGGGAATTCGTCACGACCAAAGTGGCCGTAAGCCGCTGTTGGAAGATAAATAGGGCGCTCAAGGTCAAGCATTTGAATTAGACCGTAAGGGCGTAAGTCAAAGTGTTCACGAATAAGTTCAATTAAACGCGCTTCTTCTAATTTACCTGTGCCAAATGTTTCAACACTGATAGAAGTAGGCTCTGCAACACCAATAGCGTAAGACACTTGAAGTTCACACTTATCAGCAAGGCCTGCAGCAACAATGTTTTTAGCAACGTAACGTGCAGCATAAGCCGCTGAGCGGTCAACTTTTGATGGATCTTTACCAGAGAAAGCACCACCACCGTGACGAGCCATGCCACCGTATGTATCTACAATGATTTTACGACCAGTTAAACCACAGTCACCCATTGGGCCACCAATAACAAAACGACCCGTTGGGTTAATGAAAAATTTAGTTGCGCTAGTAATAAGCTCAGCAGGAAGTACTGGCTTAATAATTGTTTCCATTACCGCTTCTACTAAGTCATTTTGCGATACATCTTCGCTGTGCTGAGTAGAAAGTACGACGGCATCAATACCTACTGGCTTGCCATTTTCGTATGCAAATGTAACTTGTGATTTTGCATCTGGACGTAACCAGTTAAGCTCGCCGCTTTTACGAACTTCAGCTTGACGCTGCACTAAACGGTGAGAATAAGTAATTGGAGCAGGCATTAATACTTCAGTTTCGTTACATGCGTAACCAAACATTAAGCCTTGGTCGCCAGCGCCTTGCTCTTCAGGGCTTGTACGGTCAACACCTTGATTTATGTCTGGAGACTGTTTACCAATAGTGTTTAAAATTGCACACGAATCGGCATCAAAGCCCATATCTGAGTGTGTGTAACCAATTTCACGTACTGTTTTACGTGTAATTTCTTCGATATCAACCCATGCGCTAGTAGTGATTTCACCACCAACCATAACCATACCGGTTTTAACGTAAGTTTCACACGCTACACGGGCATGAGAGTCTTGCTCTAGGATAGCATCAAGTACCGCATCAGAAATTTGATCGGCGATTTTATCCGGATGACCTTCAGAAACAGATTCAGAAGTAAATAAATGTTTTGCCATTGTAATTATGCTCACAAATATTGCGCTTCACAAACGTCGGTATTAGCGCTAAAAAATTAAGGCGCGTATTTTATCTAAAACAAGTGAACTTGCATAGTTTTTTTACGCCTAGACGTCTAAATAAAATATCTAATAGTAAATGGTTCTTAAAAAATATTCATAATGTCCTATTTTTATGGGTTTTTAATTGCACACAGCCCCTACAATAAGTAAGAATGGAGGTATATAAATACCCGCGCAAATACATATAAAGGTAGGAGAATTCATGCCATCTCGCAAAGAACTTGCAAATGCTATTCGCGTCTTGTCAATGGACGCAGTACAAAAGGCCAAATCTGGTCACCCTGGAGCCCCTATGGGCATGGCTGATATCGCAGAAGTATTATGGCGCGATTATCTAAAACATAACCCAACAAATCCAGAGTGGGCTGACCGAGATCGATTTATACTCTCAAATGGTCACGGTTCAATGCTAATTTATTCTCTATTGCATTTAAGTGGTTATGATTTACCACTGGACGAAATTAAAAACTTCCGCCAAATGCACTCTAAAACACCAGGCCACCCAGAATATGGATATGCGCCAGGAATCGAGACTACTACGGGTCCATTAGGTCAAGGGATCACAAATGCCGTAGGTATGGCAATTGCTGAAAAAGCATTAGCCGCTCAATTTAACCGTGAAGGCCATGACATTGTTGATCACCACACTTACGCATTTATGGGTGATGGTTGTTTAATGGAAGGTATTTCTCATGAAGCCTGTTCGCTTGCTGGTACATTAGGCCTAGGCAAGTTAGTGGCATTTTGGGATGACAACGGCATTTCAATCGACGGTGAAGTTGAAGGCTGGTTTAGCGATGACACACCAGCACGTTTTAAAGCATACGGCTGGCATGTAATTAGCGACGTTGATGGCCACGATAGCGATGCTGTAAGTGCTGCAATTAGCGAAGCAAAAAGCGTGACCGACAAACCAACACTAATTTGTTGTAAAACAGTAATTGGATATGGCTCACCTAATAAATCAGGTAGCCACGACTGTCATGGTGCACCACTAGGTGATGACGAAATTAAAGCATCTCGCGAGTTTTTAGGTTGGACGGGCGATGCATTTGAAATCCCTGAAGATATTTATGCACAGTGGGATAACAAAGAAAAAGGTCAACAGCTTGAAGCAAGCTGGGACGAAAAATTTGCCGCATACGAAAAAGCATACCCAGAGCTTGCAGCAGAATACAAACGCCGTACACATTCAGAATTACCTGCTGATTGGGCTGAAAAGTCACAAGCGTACATTGAAGAGCTACAAGCAAACCCTGCAAACCCTGCATCACGTAAAGCGTCGCAAAATGCATTAAACGCGTTTGGCCCGTTACTACCTGAGTTTATGGGTGGCTCTGCCGATTTAGCAGGTTCAAACTTAACAATTTGGGATGGCTCTAAAGGCTTAACGGCAGACGATGCAAGTGGTAACTACGTTTACTACGGTGTGCGTGAGTTTGGTATGTCGGCAATTATGAATGGTATTGCACTTCATAAAGGCTTTATTCCTTACGGTGCAACGTTCTTAATGTTTATGGAATACGCACGCAATGCGGTTCGTATGGCTGCATTAATGAAGCAACCAAGCATTTTTGTATACACGCACGATTCAATTGGTTTAGGTGAAGATGGTCCAACTCACCAACCAGTAGAGCAAATTGCCAGCATGCGTTTAACGCCTAACCTTTACAACTGGCGCCCATGTGACCAAGTTGAGTCGGCAATTGCATGGCAACAAGCTATTGAACGTAAAGACGGTCCTACATCATTAATCTTTACTCGCCAAGGCTTAGAGCAACAAGCACGTGATGCACAGCAATTAAGCGACGTTAAAAAGGGTGGTTACATCCTAAGTTGTGACGGCAACCCAGAGCTTATTCTTATTGCTACCGGCTCTGAAGTACAACTAGCGCAAGACTCTGCGAAAGAGCTACGTGCGCAGGGTAAAAAGGTACGTGTTGTATCTATGCCGTGTACTGATGCGTTTGAAGATCAATCGCCTGAGTACAAAGAAAGCGTATTACCAGCAAGCGTTTCACGTCGCGTAGCGATTGAAGCGGGTATTGCTGATTACTGGTACAAGTACGTAGGTCTAAATGGCGCCGTAGTCGGTATGACCACCTTTGGTGAGTCGGCACCAGCTAACGAGCTATTTGAATTCTTCGGCTTCACCGTAGAAAACATCGTTAACAAAGCAAACGCATTGTTTTAAGCAACTGCTTTAACATTTAAAAGCCCGCGCTGTGTAAACAGGGCGGGCTTTTTTATGAGTTATACTTTTATCACTTCCTCTAAAGCGCAGCGTCTCTTCGTCCTCTTTGTGCATAAATTACCAAAAGATCTGTTCGAAGCTCGTAGCCCGTTGCTCGAAGCAAATTTCCCTATAAAATCGTTAATTTTTTAACCTTTTGGCTTCTAAATGAGTAATTTTCAAAGCACTTAACTTGCAAGCCTTTCTCGTATCAGGCACTGTGAGCATAATTAAAATTATAAACTTAAATAAACAGGAGTGAGGATGTCTCAGTTTGATAATGTAAGTGTCGTTAAACAGGCCAACGTATATTTTGACGGTAAAGTATCGAGTCGTACCGTGGTATTTGGTGATGGCAGTACAAAAACATTAGGTTTTATGCAACCCGGTGAGTTTGAATTCGCAACCAGTAAAAAAGAATTGATGGAATTAAATGGCGGCCAATGGGAAGTGTTACTGCCAGGTGAGAGTGAATGGCAAACAATGTCGGCAGGTGAATCATTTAACGTAGATGCTAATGTTAAATTCCAAGTAAAAGTCGCTGACTTTGCAGATTACTGTTGTTCATACACCGAATAAATATATAGTTGATTAAATTATCAGCACTTCTGAAAGGCCGCTATCACGCGGCTTTTTGCATACTTAATGCTAAATGAATGATCTAAATCAGGTGCGGTAATAAATAATTGCTAAATTTAGCTATTTTCTCTTGTGTTAATTCGTTTAGCCCCCAATACTAACTGTGAGGTAACATAAAAAAGGATACCCTATGAAAATTAATCTTTCTGGTCACCATGTTGACGTTACTGATTCTATTAAAGAACACATTAACGAAAAGTTTTCTAAAATTGAGAGTCATTTTCCATCATTGATAGCGCTCGACATTATTCTTTCAAAAGAGCATCACAAGTTCCAAGCAGAAATTAGTACAAATTATGAAGGTGCGCGAATATCAGTTAAAGGGGAAAACGAGGTTATGTACCCAGCCATTTCAAGCGCAGCTAAAAAACTCGATGCCGCACTAAAGCATCGTAAAGGGCAAATAAAAGCGAACTTACATGAAAAGCCTGTAAGTACCACACCTGAAATAGCACACGAAATCATCCAAGAGATGGATTTAAATTAATAACTAACAATGTGTTATTTTTAAAAAGAGCCTAAGGGCTCTTTTTTATTGTCTGTAAATTAGGTAAGTTATGCACTCACACAGTTTATTAATGATAAAAATTAATAATAAAAGCACATAACACACCAAATTTGAGAAGTTAATGCAGTACACACAAAGCACATGGAAGTCTCGGTTAGGGGCGCTCGGCCCGGGTATTTTAATGGCCACCGCTGCCATTGGTGGCTCACACTTAGTTGCATCGACCCAAGCTGGCGCATTATTTGGCTGGCAGCTATTTTGGCTTATTGTGGTGGTTAACGTTTTAAAGTACCCGTTTTTTCGTTTTGGTATGGAGTACACACTCGCTACTAAAAATAGTTTAGTCGAAGGGTATAAAAACCAAGGGCCTGGCTATTTTTACAGTTTTATTGCCCTCAATATTATTGCCGCTGTGGTAAATACCGCGGGCGTATTGTTGCTTACGGCGAGCTTATTACACTACGCATTACCTATTAGTATTCCTGTTACCTTATTGTGCTGGTTAATATTGGCTGTGTGTTTAATTATATTATTACTAGGGCACTTTAAAGCGCTCGATAACGTTGCAAAAGCTATTATGGGGCTACTTACTATAGCAACCATAACCGCATTAGTTATTGCTATAAATAACGGCCCTGTAGCGTCTGTAAACTATGTTGGCCCCTCACCATATGAACTTGCCATGTTAGGCTTTATGGTTGCCTTAATGGGCTGGATGCCAGCGCCTATTGAAATTTCGGCTCTGAGCTCGTTGTGGCTTAAAGAAAAACAAGCTCAGCAAAGTGTGACTAAAAGCCAAGGCTTATTCGACTTTAATGTAGGTTATTGGTTAACCGCCGGGCTTGCGCTGGTATTTTTTAGTTTAGGTGCGTTAGTGCAATATGGGCAAAGCAGTAATATAGAGCTTGGCGGTGTCGCTTTTGCTAAACAGCTGATTGATATGTACGCATTGACTATTGGCGAGTGGGCAAGGCCTTTGGTATCTGCCATCGCGTTTTTGTGTATGTTTGGCACCACACTCACCGTGCTTGACGGTTACGCCCGAACACTTAACGAATCGCATAAACTTCTTGGTTTTAAGCAATCAAAACACAGCTTAAATACGTGGCTTATATTACAAGCATTGGCCGGTATGGCGGTGATCTTATTTTTTAAATCAGCTCTTGGGCCTATGCTTACCTTTGCCATGACGCTTGCGTTTGTTACCACACCGGTTTTTGCATGGCTTAACTTCAGCCTAGTGCGCTCAGAGCCTGCGATTAAACACAGTCTACTTTTGCGTGGCTTAACCTGGTTAGGCTTGGTGTACTTGGTTGGTTTTGCTATGGCGTTTGTGGTTTGGAAGTTGATGTGATTTTATTTTCGAGGTTCGAGGTTCGAGGTTCGAGGTTCGAGGTAAATTACCTCTATAGTACTTCGTTAAGAGGGTTAACTATCGACATACTGCAGAGCACCCATAGTCATTAGCGAGAAACATATGTTATTCAAATTGAACCTTAGTGAGAAAAACAACCGAAGGTTATTTTGAGCAATAAATTAGGTGTGTGCTAAAGCTGGTTGAATCAGGTAAGCGATCTTATACAAGTATTGCCACCGTCTATTTATGACAAAAAGTGGACGACTGGCATGCAGTTATGACAATCAAGTTTTGAAATAGTTTGAAAATCTACTAATGTCTACTTAACTATGGGTAGTCCTGTTGGCACTTTAGTAAATAATTTAGTGGTTAGATTGTAGCTTTAACATTATGACTTTAAAGGGAGTATTAAAATGGCAAAACATGATGAACATACAAGTTCATTAGGCGCGATGGCTCCTTATATAATTATAGGTGCAATCATAGGCTCAGTTATCGGGCTTATTGGTGGTTTATTTTTCGATGTATTACCGTTTAGTATATCGGGTGGTATTGCGATTGGTTGCGGCATGGGCTTGGCTATTGGCTCATCGAATGACTCTGACATTAAGTAAATACCAATATAAAATCTATAAATAACCTTAATAGCTTACTGGCTATATATCCAAACTTTAAGCGTTATTCCTTATAGAAAAGAAACTTTAATTATTGTAAATGATTTTTTATTCTCCATGAAATGCTGAACTCAGCACCTCGATGTGGTTTGCGTATATGATTATATTTAACAAAAAACCACTGAACTACAAGAAAGTAAAAAGGCTAAACCTTCACTGCACATATAATCTTACTAACTTTCTGCAAGATCTTGCATAAAGCTTTATTGTTTATAACCGTTTGATTGCTAGTAGTTATATGTTCATGTATAATTTTGGGTACATTTAAGGAGTAATTAAACACTCAAAGGAAGCATTATGAAAATGAATAAAACTGCACTCTTATTATTAACGACTCTCGTTGCAAGTCCTGCTGCATTAGCTGAACAAACGCCTAACTTTAACTTCGTTTCTGGCGGTTACCTAGACGGTGATATTGATGGCGAGGGTGCAAATGGGTGGACCATTGACGGTAGTAAACTTGTAAGCGAAAATGTTTTTTTATCTGGCCAATATCAAACTGTGGGTGACTCGGTAAACGGCGCTGATTTTGATATAAATTGGCTTAGCGCAGGAGTCGGGTATCGCACCGCGATTAATACCAGTACTGACTTTTATGGTTTGCTGACATATGAAAATTTAGAGCTAGAAGCATCTTATGCGGGTAGAAGTGAGTCGGAAGATGAAAATGGATATGGCTTATCTGTTGGTCTTCGTTCAATGGTGAGCGAGAGCTTTGAACTAGATGGACGCTTAGGCTACGTCGACATTGATGATGATAGTGAAACGTCTATTTCTGTGGGGGCACGTTATTATATTAATGAAAATCTTTCATTCGGTGCTAATTATATGTCACTAGACGATCTAGACTTGATCAGTGCTACAGTACGATATAGTTTTTAAGACTTTAAAGTCTTATATAAGCGCACTATATTAAGTGCGCTTTTTTGTGTTTAACAGCTACTTGCATGTGATGATTATGTTGGGTTTTGCTGTGCTCAACCCAGCCTAAAACAGAACCTACCTCAACGCAATCTACGTAAAAAAGTTAACAACCTAGGTTAAGATTAACTCAGCTCTTTTATAGCGCTACTTATCCCATCCAAGCTCAGCGGGTACATGCGGTTGTTCATTAGCTGCTTTATAAAATCAATTGATTGATAGTACGGCCAGTGTTCAACCGGTTGTGGGTTGAGCCACGCGACTTTATCAAAGTGATTTGTGATTCGGTTCAACCACGCACTGCCGGGTTCTTCATTCCAATGTTCTACTGAGCCGCCAGGATAGGCAATTTCATACGGGCCCATAGTGGCATCGCCAACAAATATGACTTTGTAGTCGCTGGTAAACTTGTTGATCAGCGTCATGGTGTCAATAACGTTTGAGTGGCGGCGTTGGTTATCTTGCCACACGTGTTCGTATAAACAGTTATGAAAGTAGTAAAACTCTAAATGTTTAAATTCACTATGAGCGGCGCTAAATAACTCTTCACAGGTGTGAATGTAGTCATCCATTGAACCGCCAATATCAAACAGCATTAATACTTTTACCGCGTTGTGGCGCTCGGGTGCCATTTTTACATCGAGCATGCCGCCTTGCTTGGCGGTCGCGCGAATAGTCTCGTTTAAATCAAGGGTGTCGCTTGCGCCAGTACGAGCAAATTTGCGTAGTTTTTTAAGTGCCAGCTTTATGGTACGAGAGCCAATTTCGCGGTCAGAATCTAGGTTACGGTATTCGCGCTTATCCCACACTTTTACCGCTTGGCGATTGCAGTTGCCGTCTTGACCAATACGCACACCCTCAGGGTTATAACCATACGCACCAAAAGGCGAGGTACCGCCAGTGCCGACCCATTTATTGCCGCCTGCGTGGCGTTTTTGCTGTTCTTCTAAACGCTCTTTTAGGGTTTTCATTAGCTCGTCGAGCCCGCCCATGGCTTTTAGTTGGGCTTTTTCTTCATCACTTAGATGCTTTTCAAACTCTTTACGCAACCAATCTTCAGGTAAGTTGTGTTGTTGTTTTAAGCTTTCGAGCAGGTCTAAGTCGGCAATACCGCTAAAGTAATCGCTAAAGGCTTTATCGAACCGGTCAAAATGGGTTTCGTCCTTTACCATAATAGTGCGCGCTAAATGATAAAACGCGTCTACATCAGCAAATATAACGCCTTGTTTTAAAGCGTTTATTAAATCGAGCAGTTCGCGCAGACTCACGGGTAAGCGGTATTTGCGTAGCGTGAAAAAAAACTGTACCAACATATTAGCGACGGCTCATAAACGCGAGCTTTTCGATTAGGCTTATGTCTTGCTCGTTTTTAAGTAGTGCGCCGAACATCGGCATTAAACCGCCTTTTTGCGCTTTGTCGTGCAGGGTTTTGGCGTCTATATCTTCAGCCATTAATAGTTTTAACCAATCCAGTAACTCGCTGGTGGAGGGCTTCTTTTTAAGGCCGTTGGCTTCGCGTAAGTTAAAAAATACTTCTAGTGCTTGGCGAACTAAATCTTGTTTAACATGCGGGTAGTGCACATCAATAATTTGCTGCATTTCGTCGCTATTTGGAAAATCAATATAATGGAAAAAACAGCGACGTAAAAACGCATCAGGCAGCTCTTTTTCATTGTTTGATGTGATGATCACAATAGGGCGCTCTTTAGCCACAATACGCTCACCGGTTTCGTATACATGAAATTCCATTTTATCGAGTTCGAGCAGTAAATCGTTTGGAAACTCAATATCGGCTTTGTCTATTTCGTCAATAAGCAGTACTGGGCGTTTGCCGTTTAATTCAGCGTACATGAAGGCTTGCCACAGCTTACCTTTAACTATGTAGTTGCTAATATTGTGAACGCGCTCATCACCTAGCTGGCTGTCGCGCAAACGCGATACCGCATCGTACTCGTACAAACCTTGCTGCGCTTTTGTGGTTGATTTTATATGCCACTGAATAAGCTCAGTATCTAAACTTTTCGCTAACTCTTCAGCCAGCATGGTTTTACCTGTGCCAGGCTCGCCTTTAATTAAAAGCGGTTTTTGCAGCATAATAGCGGCGTTTACTGCCTGTTTTAATGCTGAGCTTGCGATGTAATTATCAGTAGAATTAAATTGCACGGGTTATCCTTTATCTGGTCTGAGCAGTAATTATTATGCGTTATAATGCCATAGTTAATCGGCTTCACCAAGGTAGGCAAAACGGGCGATAGTTTTACCGTCTTTTTCTACGGTTTCAGTAAACATACTTAGTGGGCGTGCCCATATGCCGTATTCACCGTATAAGGCTTGGTAAATAACCAATTGCTCGTTGGTTTCGCTGTGAGTCGCCACATGCATAACTTTATATTGTGGGCCTTTGTAGTGTTGACACGGCAAGATCATTATAAATTGAACTTATAGAATATGTAGTGATCAGATCAAGGCATAATAATCACCTTGGTCACG
>NZ_JBEOOG010000067.1:0-22443 GCF_040308965.1 Pseudoalteromonas sp. MER144-MNA-CIBAN-0113 | reverse complement strand
AAGAAAATAAGCCACACCTTAATTTAACTGACGTAGAGCTCAACGCACTAGTTATCGCTTAAGCAGATCTCAGGTTATATAGTAAAAAGCCCATCGATGATGGGCTTATATAAGGTTACATTAGGTTTAAAAAGTAGCCGTTAATGTAACTGCTGCTGTGCGTGGTGAGCCAATAAAGTAAGTACTCCCATTACCTGTGCCGCCCGCTAGGTAGCTTTCATCAGTAATGTTGTAAACCACAAAAGCAATATCAATTGCTTTGAAGGGGCCAGCATTAACTTCAGCTGCGTAGCCTGCATTTAAATCAACCACGGTATAGCTATCTACATCGCCACGCTCGCCAGTGTATTTAGCCGATAAACCAAAGCGGAAATCACCGCTGTAATAATCGGTTGAAAGCACAAATAAATCATCTACTGAATCAATTACTTTGCCTCCAGCTTCAAAGCCTGGCGCATCGCCTTTATATTCAGAGTTATTATTGGTGTATGAGCTATATACATTCCACTGTGGGCTCAACATATAACTTGCTGATAGCTCTAAACCTTTCGATTCAATACCGCCCACATTGAGGTACGAGCCGTTAGTACCTATGGTGTAATCAATACCACCCGTGTCGCTACCTGGCGCTATAAAGGTAATACGGTTATCAAATTCAATTGAGTAAGCCGTTGCCGTTAATTTAAGTGCGTTATTGTCATAACGCACCCCTAAATCAATATTTTCTGCGGTTTCTGGCTCAATAGCTGACAAGTCAGAGCTATCGCGCTCAAGCACACCATCTTTAATGGCGGCAAAGTTTTCGCTGTAGCTGGTAAATAACTCAGTGTTACTGTTTAACTGATATAAAATACCGCCACTAAATAGAAGGTCTGAATCACTGTTTACTTTAGCTGTGGTGGCGTTTTGATAATGGTCATACTTTTCTATGTCTACTAAGTACTTTTTAACCCCTAGGTTAAGAGTTAAGTCGTCAAATGACATTGAGTCTTGGGCGTACCATTTAAGGGTGTCGGTCTCAAAGGTGTTTTTATATTGCGTCCAATAAGGGGTGTTATCAAAGTGATGATAAATGCGCGCATCTATAACTTTATGCCAATCTCGTGACTCATCACGGTCGCTTTGCTCATACCAAAAACCGGCTTCAATATCGTGCATGCCAATGCTTGCTTGATAATTAGCAGTTACCCCTAAACGGTCTTTATTATAATGTGTATGACGATAAGACATAACTGGCGTTGCATCAGCATCGTAACATGCAGGATTAAGCTCAGGGCCTGACTCCCACGGCCAGTTTAAGCTAGCCGTACAACCTGCATTGGGAGCAAGTGGGTTACCATTACTATCTGTAAAGCCATAAGAGCCTGCGTTTGTGCCACCTTCTGTGGTTGGGTTACCATTTTCATCTACAGGGGACGTTAAATAAGGAGGGATCCAATCACCTCGGCCTGAGTTTTTATGATAATAAGGGCTAATGGTTAACAATGAGGTGGGTGAAATCGCGTATTCAAACTTTAAATACCCTAGAGTGTTTTCACGCAGCGTGCCCCAACCTTCTGCAAACATTTGGTCAAAGTGCGGAACGCCTGTCCAATTCCATGTTAGTTGATCCCAATCTGGAGTTTGTTCAAATTGTGCCAAGCTCACGCTATTATAATTCGTCTCGCTTACATCATCGTACGATAAACGCCCTGTAATAGTTAAATTATCAAGAGTGGTAACAAATTTCGCCTCAGCGTGTTGGTTATCTTTTCCGCCATTGCTGCCTGAGCCAATCCAGCGGCTGGTATCGGTTTGTGAGTAACTCACGTACGCTTGGGTATTATCGAAAATGGTGCCAGTTTCGTGCTTAACATAATAACGCGAAGCATCGTGACTGCCTGAGGTATAAGCAAAGGTGGTGCTTTTATCTAAACTCGGTGCTTTACTTACAAAATTAAAAGTACCGCCTAATGCCTCTAATGAGGCAGATTTAATATCTGAGGTACCTTGGCCAACTTCCACTGTCACCAAGTTTTCGCTATCGAGATAACGATTCGCTTTAGCCCCGCCACCATAATTAGAGCCACCATTAGGAATGCCGTCTATCGTCATACCTAATTGCTGTTGGTTAGAGTCAATACTAAAACCACGCATGGTAATGGTTGTTGACCAATCATCGCCGCCAAATGCGTCGCCTTCGTTTATGCTAATCCCTGGCAAGTTATCAATTACCGATAACACACTCGATACCGAGCTTTGTTGTTCTAGCATGGCAGGTTCAATAACGTTGTTTGCATAACTGGTTGGTTTTGCAGTAACAGTTACTTCTTCTATCACGTTATCGTTAGCATAAGCTGGAGTTGATACCGCCATGGCCACAGCCATGCTCAAAATCGATTTATTTTTTAAAGCGTACATTGTTGTCCCATTTGATTCTAATTATAAAAAGGTAATTATGAAAGCGGGCACAGTCTATTTTTTAAGTATGACAACGAGGGGCAATTTTATTGACAAACAGGTTAAACAAATATGAGTTAATTATGACGTAAAGTAATCAAATCAAGCACATCGTAATTAAGAGCAATCAGACTAAAACAGCACCCAAAAGCCAAGGGACTCTCTAAAGTCATAAAATTTTCTCACTCTTTCTAACTGCAATTGATCAAAATCTTATTTAACTTAGATATAAAGAGTTAAGAGCCCATAAAGTGATAACTTTTAGCCCAAAAACACGGTTTTATACAAAGTTAAAAAACCAATTTTGCAATCAGCTTTTTCTGGGCTATCTTTTTATTAACGCTTTACTTACAGGTAGCTGCACTATGTTTAATTTTTTCGCTAATAGCGCTGAGCAAGCATTAAAACAGTCTATTACGGCAATTGTTTCCATAGATGAAAAAAACAATATTGTCTTTTATAACAAAGCCGCGCAAAAATTATGGGGCTACACAGAAGATGAAGTACTCGGTCACAACATACGAAAACTAGTCCCTGACGAACATAAAACAAACCACGACGACTATGTAAATCATCATAGAGAAACCGGGCAAGACAAAATTGTTGGCAGCTACCGAGAAGTTGAGTTACAAACTAAATCGGGAAGTCGCATTTGGGTCGAATTAGCGCTTTCTCAGGTGAAAGTAAATAACAACAAACATTACACCGCTTTTATAAGAGATATATCAGCAGAGCGTGAAGCAAAAGAAATCAATGAGCAATCGTTAGAGCAAGCCCTTGATGCAGTTGTATGTATTGATGAAAATAATTGTATCACTTTGTATAACAAAGCCGCAGAAACACTGTGGGGTTACAGTAAACAAGAAGTAATGGGAAACAATGTAAAAATGCTAGTACCCCATGCAATACAACATAACCATGATGAGCTTGTAAATGCAAACCGAGACACAGGTGTCGATAAAATAGTTGGTACCAGTAGAGAAGTTGAAATTGAACGCAAAGATGGAACAACCGTGTGGGGGCGATTATCGCTATCGAAAATTAAATTAGCTAATCGCGTTATTTACACAGCTTTTATCAAAGATGTAACGCAAGAGGTAATAACTAGAGAAGAACAACGGATGTTGTCACTTGTTGCAAACGAAACAGACAACGCGGTAATAATCACCGATCCTAACGGCTATATTCAATATGTAAACAATGGATTTGAACGTTTAACAGGATACGCTTTAAGTGAAGTAAAAGGTAAGAAACCAGGCAGTTTTTTACAAGGCAAAGATTCTGACAAAAACATGATAGAAACGATACGCACACATCTTAAAAATCGAACTCCTTTTTATGGAGAAATATTAAACTATAAAAAATCGGGGAGTGCTTACTGGACCTCGCTATCTATCAACCCAGTAATAAGAGAAGGGAAATTAGAAAATTACATTGCAATTCAAGCTGATATATCTGAAGTAAAGCAAATGGCGCTTGATTTCACAAACAAACTAGAAACTATCGGCGAGTCTATAGCTATGTTGCAAGTGTCTCTTCATGGTGAAGTACTTGATTGTAACGAATTACTAAAAACGGCATTAAAACCCAATTTTTCTGTAGAAGAGTTTGCTAAAAATCTGATTTCTGATCTCAGCGTTGAAGAAAGAGCATTTTTAGACAAAAACAAACATATCTCAAAAACTTTTGAACTTGAAAAAAATAATCAATACAGTGCCTTTGATGCGAGAATATGTGCTCTTCGTGATGTTAATGGTCAAACCACTAGTTATATGTTTATAGGTTTAAACATAACGGAAAGAAAAAAAGCAGTTAATCAAACTCAAATATCAATGAAAGAATTATTAGATATAAGCCAAACCATCAGCAAAATAGTAGAAACAATTAATGGAATATCAGAGCAAACAAATTTACTTGCACTCAATGCTGCTATTGAAGCCGCAAGAGCAGGTGAAATGGGACGCGGTTTTGCCGTTGTTGCTGACGAGGTAAGAACTCTTGCAGGCAATTCAAAGGCATCTTCTGAAGAAATAAACGGCTACATAAAAGAAACGGTTACTAAAATTCAAGAGCTTGCAGAATTATCTAAAAAGATAGATTCATAAATCCGCTTTTAAGTAATAAGCCCACATTTGTGGGCTTATTAGTGAGAACTCTTTAAAACTTAAACTAACTCAGCAAGCATCTCATCACTATAAGGTGTCACTTCTTCACCATTTTTAATTTTGCTAATGTAATCTGGGTTAGCAATAAGTGGGCGACCAATGGCAATTAAATCAAATTTATTATCGTTGATCGCTTGTTTGGCAGTTTCAAAACTATAACTACCTACACCCACTAAGGTACTTGCATAACCAGCTCGTAAAAATTCAGAGGTTGATTTACCTTCTAGTGAATCAAAACGCATGCTGTCGTCAAAAATACCGCCATGTAAATAGGCTAGTTTGCGGTTTTCAAGCTCAGGTAATAAGTAGTCAAATACTGCTTTATCACGGTTATCTTCGCTCATATTAAAGTAGGCACCTGGTGTTAAACGCATAGCGGTACGCTCATTACCTACAACATCAATTATGGCATCGGTTACTTCGAGTGCAAAACGAGACATATTTTCTGGTGTTTGCCCATACTCGTCATCACGCTCATTGGCAGCATAATGTAAAAATTGGTCAATTAAATAGCCATTAGCACCATGAATTTCCACGCCGTCAAAACCTGCTTCCATCGCGTTTTCTGCCGCTTTAGCGTAGTCAGCCACTAAGCCTTTAATATCATCTTTAGTGGCAGCTTTTGGCGTAATATAAGTTAGCTCGCGCATACGCGGTACTGAACCTTCAACCCCTATCGCCGATGGCGCCAGAACATCACCACCAAAAAAGTGAGGGTGAGCAACACGGCCAACATGCCATAATTGCGCGAACATTTTACCGCCATTGGCATGCACGGCGTCAGTGACTTTTTTCCAACCTTGAACTTGTTCACTAGTGAAGATACCCGGTGTATTTGGGTAACCTTGTGCATCGGCACGAATAATAATTGCTTCACTAATAATTAATCCTACATCAGCACGACGAGCGTAGTAATCAACCATAGCTTGTGTAGGCACTAAATTGTCATCTGCCATACAACGAGTTAGTGGTGCCATTAGTACACGGTTTTGCAGTTCAATGCTGTTATTTAATTTAAAAGGTGAAAGTAAGTCTGTCGACATAATGTTTATCCTTTGTTGAATGTACATTCAAGATAAGGTCACTTGAATGAATATTCAAGTATAATTTTGAAACTTTGTTCAAGATTGCGTAAACTGCTTTACCTAAACGCTGCTTAAAGTAGGATTATTGCTGAAAGTTCGCTTTACCTACTCTGCCAACGAGAAGAGTCATTATGAGAACTGCAGAATTTGATACAGAGTTTGTACTGCGCCAAGCAATGGCGATGTTTATGCTTCATGGCTATGCAAAAACCAGTATGCAAAAACTGACTCAAGCAACCCATTTACATCCAGGCTCGTTATACGCGGCATTTGGAAGTAAAAAAGGCATTTTTTTAGCCGCTACTGAGCAATACCAAACCGATCGCAATACACAGTTTACGGCGCTGTTTGAGCACAGCAGTTGTATTTTAGATACGCTGAAACAATACCTTAATATCATTGTGCAAGAATGCGTTGACGGTGAAGCAACCAAAGTGTGCCTGCTCACAAAAAGCATTAGCGAGGTAGAGGGTAACGATCCACAAATTTGCCACGTATTGCGTACTAATTTAACTGCATATGAGCACGCTTTTGCGCAGCAGTTACAAAAAGCAATTGATAATAAAGAAATTACCAATGGCCGAAGTGCCATAGAGCTGGCACGATTTTGTGTTATGGGTATATATGGATTACGCACCTACGCATTAACAAACC
This sequence comes from Pseudoalteromonas sp. MER144-MNA-CIBAN-0113, assembly GCF_040308965.1. NCBI lineage: Bacteria > Pseudomonadati > Pseudomonadota > Gammaproteobacteria > Alteromonadales > Pseudoalteromonadaceae > Pseudoalteromonas > Pseudoalteromonas sp. MER144-MNA-CIBAN-0113. The sequence continues at coordinate 16,100 of NZ_JBEOOG010000067.1, read as the reverse complement.
AAGACCCCGACGCACTAAACCAACTAGCCAATGAGCTACTAGCAGCTATCAGCTAAACTAAATTTTAAAGCGCAGCAGCTCGCTGCTCTTTGTATACTCCACAGTGAGAGAGAGCCAAAAATGACCACCGATAATTTATCAAAGCAAGACGACGTAATTTTAGGCCTTGGCGCAAAAAAACGACTCGCATACATGTACGAAACCGTGCAGCAATTTAAGCAAGTGTGGATTTTAAACGATGACGACGGCTGCGTAATGCTCACTAACGAGGACGACGATTGCGTGCCGGTATGGCCAACACGAGAGTTCGCACAAGCCTGGGCAACCGGCGAATGGCAAGGCTGTACACCTAAAGCAATTCCAACAAACGATTGGTTTAGCCGCTGGACACCTGGCCTTGAAGAAGACGACTTACTGGTGGCCGTGTTCCCTACCGAAGAAGACGACGGCACAATTTTATTCCCTGATGAGTTTCAAGCCCAGTTGAGTAAATCAATTAGGAAGTACTAACTTCTAAAGCAGTGTTCACCTTAAACAAGCTTATTATAAGCATTAAAAGAAAAGTTTATTTACCAAAAGGTTATAAAGCATCTATTATAGTGTTGTAACTTACTTTTATAAAAATCGACCTGGGTGGACGTCAATTCCACCCCTGTAAAAAATCGAATAAAGTAATCAATGTTCAGGTAAATTTAATAAAAAATATACGTTTATTTTCTGTGTTTAAATTGGGGTCTACATGCTGTTCAATTCGAAATATAAAAACAAAATTAATGAGTTAAATAACGAGTTAATTCAATTAAAAAAAACCAATGAAAAGCTTGAAGCGCAATTGTTAGCAGCAAACAGCGAGCAATCACAACAAAACGACAATGAAATAGCAAATGATACAGCCTTTGTAAAACAGCGTGAATTAAACACATTATCATTACAGTCATCTGATTTAATTAGTGACATCAGAGAAAGCTTAGCCTCAACTTCACATAAACTAATTAATGATATTACGTCATTTAAGTCATCCCAAGAATTACTTGATACAATTTTAGATATGTTAGCAACGACTTCATCGTCAACACATAATATCTCAAGAGATACAAAATCAGCCACTAAATCCGTTAAAGAATTGCAGTCAGTAACAATCGGAATTAATGATTTTGTAAACATAATTAAAGGGATTTCTGATCAAACAAATTTACTTGCACTCAATGCGGCTATCGAGGCCGCTAGAGCCGGAGAGCAAGGACGAGGCTTTGCTGTTGTGGCAGATGAAGTAAGGACGCTCGCTCAGCGCTCTTCTGATGCATCTAACGAAATTTCTAATTTAATAGCTAAGGTCAATGAGCAAATGCAAAGCGTTGTAACTAACATTACTAACGTTAGCGAAGAAAGTGATGGCATTGCAAATAGCTCATCAGAAATTGATGCTACCGCTAAAAAAGTGGTTGAACTATCACAAAATATGTATAGCGTTATTGTTAATTCAAGTGCCGATGCATTTATTCAAACAGTAAAAATGGATCACATTGTATGGAAATACGATATTTATAAAGTCATTTTAGGCCAATCAAATAAGACTGCAGAAGACTTTTCTGATCATACCATGTGTCGTTTAGGTAAATGGTATTACCAAGGTGAAGGTGCATTAAAATATTCAAGCATTAACGACTTTAAAGCATTAGAGCAACCACATGAAGATGTCCATAAGAATGGCTTTGCTGCTTTAGAAGCATTCCAATTAGGCGATATCAATACTGCTGTAGAAAAAGTATCTCTTATGGAGCAAGCAAGTTTTAAAGTAGTGGACATACTTAGCGCTTTATCACACAAAATTATGGATTATAACTGTAAATAAAATAGTCAAAAAACACCTCACTTTGCATAGCGTTATGGTTCATAATCATTTGGCTATGCATACCAAACTTATATAAATTAATCACAAACTAATGACACCTCCACCTAAGCACTGCTGTTCAATAATCAAACTAACTAAATTATTAACCCTTTAAGTAATCGTTAACTATATTTTAATGATAGTGGGTCACGGTTTACCGATTCATCTTACCAATTTCACCGGTATTAAAAACACTTAGCCACATTACAGCAATAATGAGCACTGTCGTTTAAATACTCTTTTTTATTTAGGTTTTAATTAACCTGAACTCTGGTTAAGAGATTTACTAACATATTGAATCAAAATGATATTTATTTTTATTTTCTCAAGCTAGAGATTTTTAGTGAAAACAAGGCGAAATTACGCGTCAATAGCTAGCCTATTGCAAGTAAATTCAACGCAGTTAGCGCTGAAAATAGCTGCTTGAGATGGATTTATTATCCGGAGTTCAGGTTAATTATGTTTAAAGTTTATTTTAGTGTTGTATTCGCGACGTTATTTACTTTGCCCGTATGCTCACAAGAAGCACAATCACTTGTGCAAAAAGCGTTAAGTAATGCGCCCACAATTATAAACTTATCAGCAAATCACCCTAACACCCTAGTAACGCCCGCTATTAATGAGCTCGATGCCAGCCCTGAGTCGGATTTAATTCGTTATGGGCGCTTATTAATTATTGATACCTATAAACAACTTCCCAATAACGTAAATAATAAGCTCAATTGTAGCACTTGCCATCTTAATGAAGGGCATGTAGCCAAAGCCGCGCCTTATGTGGGCATGAATGTGGTATATCCAAAGTATCGTTCACGTAATGCAAAAATAAACACCATTGAAGACAGAATTAACGGCTGTTTTCAACGCTCAATGAACGGTCAGCCACTGCCTACTAATTCATTGCCTATGCAGGCTATTGTGAGCTACATGAACTTTTTGTCACAAAATATAAAAACCGAAGACGACCTGCAAGGCTACACGGGCTTTGTCGCTATTAATAAAGAGCTAATACCAAACGCCGATAACGGAAAAACCCTTTACGCAAAGCATTGTGCAAGCTGCCATCAAATGGATGCTCAAGGTTTATACCCCAATGATACTTACATGTTCCCTGCTGTTGCGGGCAGTCATTCGTTTAACGATGGCGCAGGCATGGCGCGTACGTATACTGCAGCCGCTTTTATAAAGGGCAATATGCCTCTGGGACAAGAAGGCATTCTAAGTGATCAACAAGCTGTCGATATTGCTTATTACTTTTCACATTTAGAGCGCCCTATTTTTGCCAATAAAGCGAATGACTGGCCAAAAGGCGGCGCACCAAAAGACGTACGTCGATAAATAACTAGTTAAATAAATTAAACATCACTGGCGTATTTAAGCCACTCAACGCCCCTCCTATTTACTGCTTTATATTTTACTTGCTCGTCAAAAAATGCACTATGGGGCATATAACTTAACAGCTCGTCGCAGTTAATTTAGACTTTATCGCAACCTAAGTGTAGTTACATTTAAGTCAACGTACTCTTACTTGATTAATGACAAGGTAACGACTGGTTACAATAATAAGAGAATGTAAATATGAAAACTTTACTCGCCACAGCAATCAGCTCGGCGTTATTACTTTCGGGCTGCTCTGAGCCAAATGTAAACGCTGACAACAAACAACAAACAACTGCGCAAAGTATTTCAGCGCAAGCACAACAAGCTACCAACCCATTATTAGAAAAAAGCACACTACAGTACGAAACCCCTGACTTTGCAGTCATCAAAGATGAGCATTTTTTACCTGCCTTTAATCAAGGTATGGCGCAGCAAATGGCGCAAGTACAAGACATTATTAATAATACAGCCCCTACGACTTTTGAAAACACCATAGTGGCACTTGAGCAAAGTGGCGAGTTATTAACACGTGCAAGCAGCATTTTTTACAACCTTGCAGGCTCTAGCTCAAACCCAGCGCGTCGTGAGCTTCAAAAAGAACTTGCACCAAAGCTTGCAGCGCACAGAGACAACATCTTTTTAAATGATGCGTTATTTAAAAAAGTAGCCACACTTTTTGAAAAAACAGACTCTTTAGCATTAACAGCGCAAGAAACACGACTATTAGACGTTTACTATAAACGTTTTGTGCGCTCAGGCGCTCAGCTTAATGATGAACAAAAGCAGCAAATACGTGATATTAACTCATCGCTATCAACCTTAACGACACAGTTTTCACAAAACTTACTTGCGCTAAGTAAAAGTAATGTTGTCATCGTAAAAGACCAAAAAGAGTTAGCTGGCTTATCGGCAGGTCAAATTGAACAATTTGCTAATGCAGCCACAGAAGCCGGCCACGAAGGGCAGTATTTAATTAAAATCACCAATACCACTCGCCAGCCTGTTTTAGCTTCATTACAAAACCGTGATTTGCGCGAGAAAGTGTGGCGTGCATCTTCAGAGCGCGCGCTAGATGGTGAATTTAGTAATCGTGACATTGTTGCGCAACTAGTTAAATTAAGAGCACAAAAAGCAAAGCTACTTGGCTACAACAGCTGGGCTGAATTTGGTTTAGAGTCGCAAATGGCTAAAAAACCACAAGCTGTATTTGATATGTTTGCTAGCATGGTGCCAAGGCTAACTCAAAATGTAGCGTTAGAAGCTGCCGATATTCAAGAAAAAATAAATGCATCTGCAGAGCAGTTCGAACTTAAACCATGGGATTGGTTATATTATGCCGAGCAAGTACGTCAAGATAAGTACAACCTTGATGAAAAAGCAGTAAAAGAATATTTTGAGTTTAACCGTGTATTAGAAGACGGTGTATTCTTTACCATGAATCGTTTGTATGGCATTACATTTAAGCCACGTAACGATCTACCTGTGTATCACCCAGATGTAAAAGCATATGAAGTATTTGACGCAAATGGTGAAAGCCTAGCTATCTTTTTTGCTGATTATTTTGCGCGTGAAGGTAAACGTGGCGGCGCATGGATGAGCTCGTTTGTTAAACAGTCTGGTTTGCATGGGCAAAAACCTGTTGTCGTGAATGTTATGAACATTCAAAAAGGCGCCAAAGGTGAGCCGACACTTATTAGCTACGATGAAACAACCACTATGTTCCATGAGCTTGGCCATGGCTTGCACGGTATGCTTTCAAAAGTAAAATACCCAACCTTATCTGGTACGTCAGTATCAAGAGACTTTGTTGAATTCCCGTCTACGTTTGAAGAAGATTGGGCAATGCACCCTGAGGTCATTGCAAACTATGCTAAACATTACCAAACAAGTGAGCCAATCCCTGATGAACTGCTTGAAAAAGTGATTAAATCGCGCAGCTTTAACCAAGGTTTTGATACATTAGAATATGTATCTGCTGCTTTATTAGATATGGAATGGCACTCATTACCAGCAGACGCACCACTGCAAGATATTGAAAAATTTGAGCAAGATGTTTTAACAAAACACGGCGTTAACGTGCCATTTGTGCCGCCGCGTTATAAGTCTGCATTCTTTTCTCATTCAATGGGGGGCGGTTACTCTGCAGGCTACTATGCCTACATGTGGAGTGAAATTTTAGCTGCTGATGCATTTGCTTATGTACAAGAGCAAGGTGGCTTAAAACGTGAACTAGGTGACAAATACCGTAAAGAAATTTTAGAAGTCGGTAACTCGCGTGACCTGATGGAATCGTTTAAAGCATTTCGTGGCCAAGAGCCAGACACATCAGCCTTACTTAAACGTCGTGGTTTAACAGCCACGGTTGAATAACAAGCAGCTATACAAAGGCTTGATAACATATCGTTATCAAGCTTTTTTACCCCCCAACACATACACCCCAACAATACACATTACCCACCCAACGTAGGTCGGTTAAGTGGCAAAGTCACGCCACCCGACATAACCACCACACACCCAAGCAATTGTTTTTTAACGGCATTTATAGCTGTTATCAATAATCTGCAATTGCCAGTTTAAATTATCGCCGTCACTAATTAGGGTATTTACCCCCGCTTGTATACCAGGTTCATGTGGCAAGCGAGGTAAATCAGCCTTTGAGTATTTATTAAGCGCGTTTGAGGCACGGAGTTGAAATTTCATAAACTAAACTTATTGTACTAAAACACATTAGATAACCACTTTTATAAGTATATAATTTGACTGCTAAAGTATTACTATAGATTGCTTAACTACTTTTCCAGTTTGGTTATTTACACAGCCTCTGAATAATAATACTTGTATCGGCCCACTCATATTTTGGCTACTGTGATGTTTTACAAATTTTTGATTATCAAACACATCCCCCACTTTAACTTGTTGTAGATCAAACATTGGAAAGGCTAACTTGAAACGAGAAAACAATAACTCAAATAAACAAACTAATTTTTTATCGTCTTGATTACTGCTGTTATTTATTTCAGCTTTAATATAGTCCCATAGATTAAATATAAATTTCTCTTGAGTCCCGCAAACAACTAAACCTTTTGGTGTCGTATCCTTGAAAATACTTTTAATTGATACTTTAGTTTGAGATGAGAGCTCCTCATAAATCTCTTTAATCCTAAGGTCTTCCTCAAAGTTATCTCTGTAGAATGTAATTTTTCTCTTCAGCTCTTCATATGAACTTAAAGTTTCTGCCAGTGTTTTTTCATTTTTTTCGACATCACTCAGGACTACAGATAAATTTTTCTCAAGACCTGATTTTTCAACATTTAAAGACTGAATTAGATTTTCACTTTCCACTAAAGCGGATTCTTTTAGTCCCAGCATAGATCTAAGCTTTGCATTTTCTTCTTTCAATGTATCCTTTTCAGCCTGTAGAGCATGGCACTCATTTTGGCTTGATTCTTCATCCTTGTTAGCCGACAAAGTAGTTACGTTTTTCTCTGAATGTTCGAATGCTATTTCACATACTTTACTTCTAATATCCTCATCTTCTAGGAGAACTAAGATTTCTGTTTTTAAACTGTTCTTATCCATAACTAACCTTCTTTTTTTAGCTCATTAGTCTTTTTACGGTAATGAGCTTGTAAACCTTTTGAGCTATATACTATCGAAGTGTTTGGAGCTTCGCTGGCACTATCATCTAAAAGTACAGCAAGCGCTTCTGGCTTATCATTTACGGCAGTTTTTTGTATTTCAAATGAGTTTGGGTAAAGTTTAACTAATGTGGAACTAACATCTATATATGACAATAGCCTATTTAATTCACTTTTTTCAGTCGCGAAATCGTCAGCAATAAAAATGCTAGGATCAACATCAAATACTTCGTCATCAGAAACAATAATAAAAGCTAAACGCTCATTCTCAATGTACTCAACTTTACGTTTGAATTGCTCCCAAAAGTCAGTACTATCAATCCATAATTCACCTGAAAACCGAATATCCTCTAACTCACCTTCAATAACTCTGCACGTTCTAATTTTGCAATTTTTATTTTCAACGTAAAAGTCTGTCATTTAATTACTTAGTCCCATTACTTTATTTTCAATTTCTTCTATCGATAACTCTGGTTCTAACTTTTTATATGCCTGAACTAAAGCGCTGCTGTGTTTTGTTGTTTCATCAAGAGTAAGCTCATCATTTAAATAAAGATCATAATCTTCTAGTTTTAAATCATTCTCTTTGTAAGTTTTAATAGTGCTAATTATCTCTTCTGTTTCAAGCTCTTGAGAAGCTACTGTAGCCATAAACTCAGGCGTTACCACTGTATCTAGCTTTTCGTTAATTCCCTTTAAGGTAATTGAAGCTCCTATAGAAGAGCGGGCTAAAAGCTCTTTTTCATCCAATCTGTCAAATCTATCCTTATCAAAGGTAACATTATTGTTTAGGTGGTTTATGTATTCATTGATCGAGTCAAAATCTTCTGGTTTTTTTTCACTTAAAATAGCCTTTTCGCCGAGCTCTTCGAGATTATCTTCTGGTCGAATAATACCTAATGAAACACCTACACCTCTTATTGCATCTGTCACTTTAGCCGCAAGAGAAACACCCAAACTAGCAATACGGGTTGCTGATTCTACAAGTCTATTACCAATACTTGAGGCTGCACTACTTATAAAATTACAAGCACTGCTAACAACGCTACAAATACTACTCCAAAGTCCCATAAAATTTTCCTTAGTTAAACATTTATACTCTTGTTGGTTGATAGGGCATTTTTCTGCTCCAAAGTAAATGCTATATCAGGGTTTAGCTTGACCTCAGATAAGTAATGGCCTAAACAATTACTTCTGAAATCAAGCTCTCTTTTATTTTCTTTTGACTCAGCAAGAGGTTTATAGCAAGAGGCAAGAATATATTGGTGCATAAACTCAACGCCATAACTTTGTATGTAGTTATGTAGCGCTTTATTTGACTTTCGTTTCTTTAATGTTTCAACCCAAGCTAATAGCGGATTGCCCTGAAGAATATCCTCAATAACATCACCTGAAGGAGGGCTTTCAAGTAGTTCTAAACCTTTTATCAAACCTGACTTATAATTATCTGCGTAATATTGAAGTGCTATTTTTCGAATATTATCAGGGTCGACATCAGTTTCTTCTGTTGTGCTAACAAACTCTTTTACTTGTACTTGCAAAGGTTTAGTTGTGCCCGAGCTCGATAAAATCACGCGTCCTGGTTCAAGATTAGATAAAAAGCCTTTTTGCTCATCAGTTAACGCCATAGTGTTCCCAACCGCTTCTTTATCATCTTGTGCAAAAAGTTTATGTATAATTTTTGTATTCGTGTTTTTTAAAACTTCTGGCGTTAGCTTATTTGGAATTTGATCAACAATGATCAACGACTCTCCATACTTACGCACTTCTGCCAACATATCAGAGAAGGTTTCAACCCCTTGTTTTTTATTCGAGCTATCGCCTACCTCAAATTTAGATAATAACCTATGCGCTTCTTCAATTAGTGTAATGTGCCTAAACTTTTCACCACGTTTACGATACTCTTCGTAATTAGCACGTATAGCTTCATTTAGATTAGCTAAAACAAACCCCATTATTAAAGACTTTTCACTTGGGTTGCGTATCTCTTCAAGTTCTAAAATTACATTGCGTTTGGCTAAATCTTTAAAGTTTATAGACCGCGGTGTATTTAACATTTGGCCTTTTGAGCCTATCAATAACCCTTGCAAGCGTGCTTTTATTGACCCTACATAATCCTGTTTTAACCTATCATCAAAACCTTGATCGTTTACAACAACCTCTGTCATATCAATCAATTCAGCAAGTGTAGGAAACGCATACACCCCAGGCGCAAATGGGTTTTCGTAATAGCTATTTTTAGAGTTAGCAATATTCCAACCTTTAGCTTCGTAGCACCGATAAATAGCTGCTTCTATTAACTGTGGTATTGCAGCCTCCATGTCAAATGCCGACTCTATACTCGCCTTTATCATATCGACTCTAGAGGTAATATTTTCATGCGGGAAAAATTCAAAAGGGTTGAGTCTGAAAGGAGCAACATTATCGTTACCCAAGGTAAAGATTAAAATGCTGTTATCTTTTTTTGTTAATACCCGGTATTCTGTTTTAGCTGGCTCAATAACTAAAAATGGCATTTGAGCTGAGTGTAATAATCGATGGCAAGTCGTCGTTTTACCACTGCCTGTAACACCAGCAATAAACGTATGTTTGTCTAAGTCACGTTTATCTATACTCACCTCTGTTCTTTGCTTTAAACCACTTTTAACTAAGTTACCCAAAAAGAGTTTGTTTTCAACACTGGCCTGTTGCGTCATATTCAAGCCAAATTCAACTTCTTCTTTTAAAGTTAATCCCACGACTTCTTTTTGAGGTAGACCAGCAACAACACTTAATTCATTAGTAGACAACCAATTACATAAATATCGATTAAAAGGATTTTTAGAAAGCAACAGATTTAATTGATGGATATTGTTATCACTTTTCGCAGCATCAGCACTTACTGCTTGCAAAGCAGGCAATTGAAAGTTCTTTAATGTAGAAATCTCATTTTTGACCGTCAATTTTTTAAGTTGTAAAGGTGACTTGTTCGCCTCTTCACCCGAAAAAATTGATTTTGCAGTATTTCCTAGCTTTAAAACACTGGCCTCAGAGTTAGATAATAAGTAAATATTAGACAGGTAAAGCCCTTTGTTTTTTCCTATTTGAATACGCTTTAATAATACCTCATCAATATAATTTACCCAGTCTTGTAATGTTTTATCAGAAAACTCTCGAGATTCACTCGATGAACTACCTGTCTGCTCCGATGTATTTGTTCCTCGGTTACTCCCTGTAGCCGTTGACTCTGAAGTGCCTTTCGTTGTACTTTCACTACCACTAATATGAAGGTTATGATCAGTTTCAGCGTAGCTCTTGGATGTTTGTTTGTTACTTCCTGAGTCAGTTGTCCCTTTTGTCGTACTAACCGATTTGCCTGTATTCGTTGTTATAGATTTTCCGTCATTTTCACTCGTTGTTTTAGTGGTACTAGAACCTTCAGAGGCTCCTTCTGTCTTAGCCTTATTTGTTCCGTCTTGAATGCTTTTTTTAGATAAAGGCAATAATTTGTCATATATTTCATGTAATTGCCCTTCAAGTTCGTTTACCTCAGCCAATGAAAGAGGATCAGCCAAAACAGCTAAGCAAAACTTATCGCCACTCATTATATCAACCAAACGGTCAACACCTTGAAACTGTTCGTTATCTTCATGAACGCTTGGCACACCTTCAAGCTTAGAGACTTTAGAAAAAGCATCAACGTCGCTTTTAACTTGCTTTCGCTCATATTTATCAAGCTTTTTGACTATGCTTCCTCTAAAGTTTCCCTCTAAAGACGGTTTTAAAATACTTTCGCCTATATCGTCAACATCAAGCAATAAATCTCCCTTATAGCGCTTATCTTTTGCAATACCAAATAAAAACTTAACGCTTTCCCCATCACCAATGAGTAAATAAAGAAAGAGAATACCTTCAATATTTAACGAATTTAACACATTCTCAAACGCCTCTTTTCGGGGGAGTTCTTCATCAAAGGTTACTTCTTTAATGTGGTAAAGTGAAAATTCATGCTCAGCTAATAAAAATGGCTCTTCTATAGCTGGTACTTGCACTTTTCCATCTACACTATTTGCTTTTAAAAGCTCAACTAGCGATTTTTTTATCCTTGCCATTTTAAAAGTCCTTCATTACAGCTTGTTCTGCTTCTTGTTGAGTCATTGTTGGTTCAGCATTTTTATAAGCGCTAACCAAGCAATCACTATGGCATTTAGTTTCAGTCAATGATAACTGCCCGTCACTGTAAGCTTCTATTTGCTCTATATTTAAGCCACTGTCTGAATACGCTTTAATAATCTCGAAAACCACTTTCGAGCCTACACCTATCTCTGCTACTTTATTTAAAAATGGTAAAGAAATGTTGGTACTCAATTCCGTGTTCAAACCTTGCAGTAAAATGGCACTCCCTATCGCCTGACGAGCTAAAACACTTGTTGGTTCATCAGATAGAGTTACTTCTGTTACATCATTTCGTAAATACTCGATATAATCATTAATTTCATTAAAGTCTTCAGGTGTTTTATCAGCAGCGATAGCTTTAGCGCCCAGCTCATTAACGCTTTCATTCGGTTTAAGAACGTTCGATGCAATGCTCAACTGCTCAATGGCTTGAATCACTTTAGGTAAGTTTTCACCTACTGTTTTTAATAACATAGGTGCGGTTCTAGCTATCATTGGCCCTAGAGTTGAAGCTAATTTACTAACCGCTGTTATTATTGTAGGGATAAGTGTGGGTGCTAACATAATCTTCCTTAAATATTATAGTTCTATGCTTTGAGGTTCATTTAAATAAATGTTATTTTTAATACCCTGCTCATCTGCTATCACGTACTCAATCTGAGTAGGTGATATAATTTTTATGTAGACCATTGCTTCATCATCAGTTAAATCAAGTTTAATACTCTTCTTTTTAATACTGTCATCTGAGGCAAGTACCTTACCAGTACTTGATGTAGGTTGTTCTGAGTAATAAAGTTCAAATTTTTGATACCCCGCATCAATAAACTCTACCCATTCATTAAACTTATTTTCGCGATCAACAATAGGTTTAAATTTGCCCTTCCTATTTTCTCCTAAATAATATTTAAAACGAATATCCTCACCACTAACATTACGATCAATAACTTTAATATTGCCGCCTTCTCGTGATTCAATTAAGCCAAAGGCAACGCCAGTTTTGCCCGTAGGCTTTTCTATATTCGTTTTATCTGCACCAAGTGGTGCAAATAATTTAAAATGACTTTGCCCCTCAGATCCAATTTCTTCATCTTGCAGCGCAATATGCTTTTCAAATAACGCTGTCACATAGCTTGATTGACTTGAATTACCAGCCAAAAATATATTTACATTTTCTATGCCACTAAGCTGCGCTTCACTGTGGCTAAATGCCAAACGCAAAGCATCAAAAAAGTTTTCTACACCACGTTCAATGCGATCTGAAAGCAATTGCCTTAACTCTTCTTCATCAACAACTAAGTTAAAAGCTGAATGCTGAATACCACGACTATCGGTTAGTGTAATACTTAAAGAGTCTGATGAATCAATACTAAAATCGTCATGTTCCTCCCAAAATGGACGTAACGCAATACACAGCTTCTTTGTATTGTTTTTGGCTTCTTGGGAATAACTTAATAACTGCTCACTACCTGCAAACGCATCTTTTTCAGGGTGCTTTTCAAATTGAATACCGGCTTCTAAAAGTGCAACTTTATTTTTCTTAAATACTTCAAACGCCAAAAGCTCAAGTAAATTTTCACCGCCTAAAAATTTGTCTCCACCTGCGCCAAAATGTTCTATAACATAGTCAAAACGACGCTCTTTGGCACCTTGCGCTTCTCTAAAAATACCAAAGTCAAAGTCAGTGGTGCCACCACCAAAATCAAATACACCATAAAAAATATGTTCATCTTCTACAGGGTCAAAATTATGAGCTTTAAATGCTGTTAGTGCGTAGGCAGCCGGTTCGCTAGCCCCTTTTGTTACTGTTAAGTGCTCAATAGCATCAGCGCCTAGCTCACTCGGGAGGGATTTTTTAATGCCTCTTTCAAAGCTTTCGATTATTTTATCGCGCACTGGCATTTCGTAAGTCACAGGAAATGAAAGAATGTAATCCATAAAAATGCCATTATTTAAGTTATTAATATATAAACCTAAAAAGTAGGCATAAATTTCAATGGGGTTAAAGTCATCCTCTGTGAGTTCTAAAAACGGAGGTAAGTCAATCACTTTACCTTGTTGACCAACTACTTTTAGTTTTCTGTTTTTATCGCCTGCCCACTGTTTTATTTCATCTAAAAATGTATTGAATTTACTAGAATCCGTTCCTTCCAATGCATTTTTTGCTGTATGTGAAATTGTTAAATCTTGCCAGCGTGTATAAGGTTTATTTGCTTTTGCACTATAAGCACTAATAAAGGTGTTAAGGTCTCTAAATTCCATAATGGTTGGGTTTTCGTAATGATGAGCTTGTATATCTTTGCTTAAATCGCCTGTTCCAATACGCATTGGATGTATATTCACATTATCTTTTTGATACACCACAACAGTACTTTTTGTGCCAAAGTCGATTGCCACCACGCCATCGACAATACTCGACTTTGGATCTCGTGCAACCATCGGAGTTGGTAAGTCAATAACTTGCTCAGCATCACTCTCTAGCTCCTCGGTCCATAAAGACCAATGACCAAGCTCAGTATCTTCGAGTATTTTTTCTTGATAAGGGGCAATATCAGCGCGAATAAAGTCATCTAAAAGCAATGTGTTAGATTTTTTTTGCTGTATAAGTTGTTCTAAAACCTTTGTTTTATTTTTAAACTGTTCAACCGCTGCTTTATTGCTGTAATTTAATGCAACAGTTAAAGCTTTATACAATTCATTATCTTTGAGTTTAGGTGGAATAAAGCCGCTGTATATAGCATTAATAAACACCCCTTTATCGCCTTTCTTAGCTACATCACTCTGAGGTAAATACGGTAAACACATACCGAATACAATATCTTCCAGTCGATTACTATCACACATAAACCCAGAGATTAAGTCATTATTTTTGTAAATGTTCCAATTACTAAACGCAACGGTTTTGTATGAGTTAAGTGTGAAAGGTGCACTAGATAAATTAGTTAAATACTTTAAAGTTGATAAGTCTGGCACATCCCATTCATTAAACGCATCTTCAAGCTCTGAGTTTATAATTTCAACAACATCTGCACAAAGCTCCCCAGAAGTAAAGCTATTATTTTTATTGAAGTTATTTATTTTATCTTCGCAAAGCATCCAAAAGCCTTTGGCATTTTTATCATGGTAAATATCACCTTCAAAGCTTATCCAGCGGGCAGCCTTAAATTCACTCTCAACAATCGAAAAACATGAATTTAAAGCTTTCAACAATGGCTTGTCTTTATTATCGGCTTGACCATTAATAAATGCAGCGATTTCTGCTTGTATTGTTTCATCTAGGTTCGCCACCATATTGTCAAATGACCCATCTAACCCTCTTTGCTGTGCTTCTTTTTTCGACAATGTCCATTGAGAAATTATTTTTGTATCCATTGTTATTCCTATCTTTTTATGTAAAAATTTTATTTTTTATTAATTTTTTAAAATCGTTTAGAGTGATTTAAATCAGGTATGCTTTTAGATGCCACATTCAACTAATTCATTAATCATAACCTCATTCCACACGACACTAGATTTCACAAGCTTGTGATAACTTAGTTTGGGTTTAGTCTTTTTTGTAATCACTAAAATTAATAACATTACTGGTATCAACTATTTCGTTTGATGAGCCATCATCCAACTGACGTGCAGCGATAAGCGATTGGCAATAATGTAATAAACGCTCTATGGGTATAAACTTCTCTTTGCGGCGAGTTGCTTTATTAGTAATACGTTTAGGTTGGGTGTTTAAGTGAATAGCTAACTCAATGGCAAGCCCTTTAGGTAAATCATAAAGTCCCTCTTCTTGTAGTGTTTGAGTAACCCAAAGTGCAGCGTCGCTAATATGCCCACTTATACTCAAATCGGTATTTTTAATCCAGTGTGGAGTAAACTCTATTTTAGATAGTTCACTCAACAGCACCGCTATGTCGCTGCGTGGTATTAGCTGATACACCTCAAGCGTTTCAGCCATCATTAGCTGCCATTCATACTCTAAGCGCTGAGTTAATTCTTCTTGCGATAGCTTTAAACTAACCGGTATAAAAAATGTAAAACGGCTATTCGCTTCACAAACAATGATTGTTTTTTCACGAGATTTATAGCTGTTATCAATTATCTGTAATTGCCAGTTAAAATTATCGCTGTCACTGATCAGGGTATTTACCCCAGCTTGTTTACCAGGTTCATGTGGCAAGCGAGGTAAATCAGCTTTTAGGTATTTATTGAGTGCGTTTGAAGCGCTTAGACAAAGCAACATTTTATTATTCCCCACACCAATTACGGCTATAGATCCCTGTTGCAACCGCTTTGTGAAAACTTGAATAAGGCCAGTCACTCACTCTTTTTACTAAACCATGTTTAAGTGGATTGAAGTGCACATAATTTACATGATGCCAATAATCTTGCTCATCACGAATGGTATGCTCCCAAAAGCGACGTTGCCATATGCCTCGTTCATTTTTATTCATGCGTGCCTCAGATAGGTATTCTCTTTTAGGTAACCCTTTAGAAAAGCGCTTTTTTATTTCACGCCATCGGCCAGAGTAGTCAAAATCCTCTTCGGGTAATGTTAGCACCGCATGAAGATGATCGGGTAACACAACCCACGCATCAATATGGAAAGGTTTATGTCGTTTAACCCAACGTACCGACTCACGTAGTAAATCAATGTGATCAACCAATAATGATTTATTTCGCTCAAGCAAATTAACTGTGAAAAAATACGTCCCTCCAGCTTGATAGTTTCGACGATACCTCATAAAACCTCCATGTAAAAAATGTAGGTTGGTTAAGTGACGAAGTCACGCCACCCAACAAACCAACATCACCCCAAGCCGTATTACATTTATAATGCACAACCAATAATGTCGGATGACGCCTTCGGCTTATCCAACCTACATGATTGGTTTAAATACGTAGGTTGGTTAAGTGATGGAGTCACGACACCCAACAAAGCAACATCACCCCAAGCCGTATTACATTTACAATGCACAACCAATAATGTCGGATGACGCCTTCGGCTTATCCAACCTACATGATTGGTTTAAATACGTAGGTTGGTT